>DUZD01000068.1 GCA_013349695.1 Rhodospirillaceae bacterium | reverse complement strand
ACGCGTTGGCCGATTACCAAAATCATGTCATCGGATGGCTGCAAAGGGGATACAGTTCCCTTGGAGATGGGGCCGTGGTACGATTTCCACGAAGTTGGATGTCATCTGGGAAATGTCGGTCAAGAGGTTACTGGATTCCGTCTCGGCGCTCCGCGCCGTCCGGAATGACACCGGAAGGATAGCCTGACGCCTTTTCGCACCGGCGTGCCCGGTGTTTTTCCGATATTACAGTAATGACATCTAACTTATTGAAAAAATTGGTGTTTCCTAGGGGATTCGAATCTCTATTGCCGGCGTGAGAGGCCGGTGTCCTAGGCCTCTGGACGAAGGGGGCCTTGGGCCGATCCCAATCCTTCACAAGCAAACGGCCGATGCGAACAAGAGTCTGGATTCTCTTCCCTCGCCGCCTCCCCGGCTAGCCCTCGCTGTCGAGGCCGATTTGGCGCCAGCGGCGCCCCTCCTTGTCCAAGAAAAAGGCCGAGGTTCCCACGGCCTTGCCGTTTTCGACGGCGACGATCAGCCACACCAGTTCCGGCTCCCAGGCCATCTCCAGGTCCCGATCCGAGGGCTCCACCGGATGGTCGGGATGGGAATGATAATGGCCGATGATTCGCTGCCGCCCGCCGGCCAAGCCACGCATCAGGTCGAAGCGCAACCGCGGGTCGACCTCGAAGCGCTCTTTGCGGCCGTTCGCCGCCAGGTTGCGGCTGGCTTCGACCCGGCTGACCCGAAAAATTCCCGCTTCCTCTTGGCGGCCGACGAGAAGCCCACAGCACTCCTCGGGGTAGGCCGCCTCGGCGGCATCGATGATCCGCTCGAAAAGGGAACGGGAAAGAACGATCACCGGCCCACCGTCACCGTGCCGAGAAGTTTGCCGCTGGCCAGATCGACGGCGATAATGCGGCTGCACGGGCCGTCGGGACCGATGCGCAGGAAAAGCCGGCCGCCGTCCGGCCGCATCCCGGCAATGGCGCAGCCGGCGGGCACCGGCACGGTAATGTCGCCAAAAGCCTTGACCGACGCGGCGGGAGAGAAAAAAGTGAAGCCCGGGTTGCTGGCCGTCTGGTAAAGGCCGTAAACCAGCACCGCCACGCCAATGCCGATAAAAACGGCCATTGCGATCACCAAGCCCTTGAGCGCGCGCATGATCTTGGTTCATTCTCCATGCCGATGACCGCCACCACATATACTGTTCAGGTGGCCGAGGACAAGGCCGGCGTGAGGCTGGACAGGCTGTTGGCCGAAGCCCTGCCCGAGCTTTCCAGGACCCGCCTCAAAGCCTTGATCGAGGCCGGCCGCGTCAGCCGCTTGGGCGACGGCGGGGCGGTGATGGAACCGGCCCGCCGCGTCAAGGCGGGGCAAGTCTTCACCGTCGCCGTGCCGGCTCCGCAACCGGCCAAGCCCGAACCCCAGGCCATGCCCCTTGACGTCGTCCACGAGGACGAAGACCTCATCGTCATCGACAAACCCCTGGGCGTCGTCGTCCATCCGGCGCCGGGCCATCCGGACGGGACCCTCGTCAATGCGCTGCTTGCCCATTGCGGCGGCTCTCTTTCGGGCATAGGCGGGGTCAGCCGTCCCGGCATCGTCCACCGGCTGGACAAGGATACCAGCGGCCTTTTGGTGGCCGCCAAGAACGACGCCGCGCACCGTTCTCTGGCCGCCCAGTTCGCCGAGCACAGCGTCGAAAAGGCCTACCTGGCGGTGGTTTGGGGGGTGCCTTCGCCATCGCCGGGCAAGATCGTCGGCAACATCGGGCGCAACCCGAGAAACCGCAAGACAATGGCCGTCGTCGCCCGCGGCGGCAAGCCGGCGTTGACCCGCTACAGGATCCTCAAGGCTTTTGCCTGCGGCGCCTGTCTGGTCGATTTACGGCCCGCCACCGGACGCACCCATCAGCTCCGCGTGCATATGGCTGACTTCGGCAACCCAATCATCGGCGATCCACTCTACGGTGGCGGCGGGACGAGGCGGCTGAAGGCTCTGCCGGCGGCGGCAAGAACGGTTGTCTTGACCTACAATTGTCAAGCACTTCACGCATATTTGATCGGGTTCAAACATCCAAAAAGTAGGATGATCCTCCGATTAAGATCTGAATATTCACGATATATCAATGGGTTAATTAGTTCCTTAGACGCGATATAATTTTTTGCTATACTTGACTAGAGAACTCATGTATTATAGATCTTGTCAATGTGAATTGATCGCCCCCAGGATTGCTCGGGGCCGCCCCGACAGTAGGATGGCGTGAATTTGAAAAAGGGTAAGGACATGGCTGCACTTTCCTTGCGTTTAGAAATCTCGCCCGAAACGAATCTGAGCCGCTACCTTCAGACAATTCGCAAATTTCCCATGCTCAAGGCGAGCGAGGAGTTCGAACTCGCCAAGGCTTGGCGGGAACGGAACGACTTTGCGGCGGCGGAAAAGTTGGTGACCAGCCACCTCCGTCTGGTCGCCAAGATCGCCATGGGCTATCGCGGCTACGGCCTGCCTCTGGGAGAGCTGATTTCCGAAGGCAATGTCGGCATCATGCAGGCGATTCAGAGGTTCGACCCCGACCGCGGCTTTCGCTTGGCCACTTATGCCATGTGGTGGATTCGCGCCGCCATCCAGGAATATACCCTCCATTCCTGGTCGTTGGTGAAAATGGGAACGACAGCGGCGCAGAAAAAGTTGTTTTTCAATCTCCGCAAGCTCAAGGGCAAGATGCAGGCTTTCGAGGAGGGCGATTTGCTGCCCGATCACCTCGCCTTCATCGCCGACAGGCTCAATGTTTCCGAGGAAGAGGTGATCAACATGAACCGCCGGCTGGCCTCGCCAGACCATTCCTTGAACACCCCCATCAATGACGATGACGAAAGCGAATGGCAGGATTGGCTCGTCGAGGAGGGCGAGGATCAGGAAAAAACACTGGCCAAAAGCCAGGAACTGGCCAGCCGCCGCAAACTGTTGGCGGGAGCCATGAAGGGGCTTTCCCAGCGTGAATGCCACATCATCACCGAGCGGCGGCTGAGGGACAAGCCATCCACCCTTGAGGAATTGAGCCGGCAGTACGGCATCTCCCGTGAGCGGGTGCGCCAGATCGAGGTCCGGGCGTTCGAGAAACTGCAAAAGTCGGTGAACAACGCAGCCATGGACCAACGCCTCTCCTGTTGAACGAGGCTTATCCGACCGAAAGCCGTCGCTCAAGACCGCCTTGGCCGCTCTTTCGCCGGGCAGGCCGCCGGCCCTACCGATTCACCACGCAGCCGCCTATTTCTTTTTGCTTTCCTCCGCAACCAGATCGGACAATCTTTTTTTCATTAAACTGATTTGGTAGTCCGGAATCCGATAGGCCCAGCCATCCGTTCGGGCGTTCAAGGCCGAAGCTTCGCCGGCCACGTCCCTTGAGTTTTCCCCATCCTTCGAGGGCTTGGCGCCGTCTCCCGCCTCGGCGCGGATACGAACCCAGCTTTTGCCGTCCTTTTCGGAGATATCGACGAGCAGGTTGAGGCCGTCGAAAGTGGCGACCCTCACCTGGATCAATGGATTGTCGGCGAAATCCATCGTTTCGGCCTTGCCGACGTCATCGAATTCAAAATCGACCAGAACCGACGCCAGCGAGTCGGCGGCCGCCTGGCTTTTCATGCGGGCGTTCGCGGGCAGGTTTTCGATGCCGAAATGGGCATCATCGACAGAGCTTTTTGAAACGGTAAACGGCTTCCCGTCCGGGTGGCGAATGGTCACACGGGCGACCCTGGCGGCGGCAAGGTCGATGATTTCACCTGTCAGCCAATCGCTTGCCTGGGTGCCCGGATCCAGGCTTCCCGTCGCCAGCCAGGTCTGAGCCTCGCCGGTTTTGCGCAGGTAGACGCCGCCCTCGCCGCCAAGGGTGTACTTGCGTTTTCCGACGATCACTTGCGCTATCGTGCCGCCGTTTTTGTCCAAGAGCGTCAGCTTCCTGGACTTGGCGCCTTTTTCCTCCGGGTCGCCAAGGTTGAGTTCGGCATAGCGGTCCTTCTTCCGCGTTTTCCTTTCAAACTGTTCCAGCCGGGCCAGATCGAGGAGGGTCTTGCGCACTTTATCCACCGGCACCGGATAATCGTCTCTTTCCGCCAACCTCCAGCCGCCGTCTCGACGCTTGATCGTCAGCTTTCCATCCGCGTGTTGGATAATGATCTCGTCGACATCGTTGACTCTGTCGATCAAGCCCGCGATCACCTTCTCCCCGCCGCCGCCGGTTGGCCGGGGAGGGCGGTCGAGGGTTGTCGCGATGCCCGCCGCCGCCGCCAGCACAAGGGTGGCGACGCCAAACACCACGAATGTCTTGCGATTCATTGTTGTTGTTCCTCTTCGCGTCCTCCGGGCGATATCAGGCTGCCGCGCCGCCGCCGACAGGCCGCCTACGGCGCCGGTAAATGACAATAATCAAACCCAAGCCAAGCAGCAGGGGCATGCCGGCGATGTTGATGAACTTGAGCCAGGAACCCAGCCTTTCGATGTCGCGCCGCAAGGCATGCCGCACGTTCCGAAGTTCCTTGCGGATGGACACCATCTCGATGCGGAATTCGTCCAGTGCCGCCTTGTCCTCGGCGGAAAGAATGGCCTCTCCGTCTTTTCCGTCCTTGCGCTGAATTTTATCGAGTTTCGTTTCAATGTCTTTCAGCTTGGTCCGCAGTTCCTTTTCCTTGGCCCGGTAGCGGCGCTCGGCTTCACGGCGGATGTCCTCGACGAGGTAAAAAGGCCGTTCGGAACGGCCCCGCCCCCTGAGGCCGATGAGGGCGTCGCCGCCGCTCAAATTGTCGAGGGCGTTGACGACGAAATCGGCGTTGTTGGCAAAGGGAAGAAGGACCTTTTGACCGAAGAAGTCGCGGATATCGACCCAGAAATTGTCGTGCAGCATGTCGGCGTCGGCGACAACTATCACATTGATGGGATGGGAAGATTTCGGCAAATGGTCTTGCCTTGCCTTTTCGGCCGTTTTCGACCCGCCATCCTCCGGCTTTTCCGGCTTGTCGGCTTTGTCCTTGGCCGGCGGCCCATCCGGGAAAACGCTTTTGGCCGAACCCTTGACGCGGGCCGCCAACGTCAATCGTTTCCCTAGCGGAAGGAAGGACCGGAAAAGCGAGACGATATCCGGTTCCAAGCGAACCTTCGCGGCGTCGATCTTCATCGCCCGAATACCGGTCGTGAGGAGAGGGCTGATCTCTGCTTCCGAACCTTCGACTTTTTCCAGGATGCCGGACGAGGCCAGGTTGAGATTGTCGATCTCGCCGGTGATCACGTCGCCGGTGTCGAAATTGCGCCGGCGAAGCCCCAGCCAGACAACGTAGTCGGTAATCACCGGGCGCGATCCCTGCTCCGTATTGACCCGCCTTGCCGCATCCAGATCGCCGGCGATCGTGTCCTTGACAAGGGATACCCCCCAGGCATTGAGCAGGCGGTTGAAATCGGCTTTCCCCCTTTCCCCCCCGGGGGGTCTGTAGAGAGTCTCGATCTCGGCGTAAGGATCGACGAAAACCAAGGCCTTGCCGCCGGCAAGCACGAACTGGTCGACGGCGTAAAGCGCCTCTTCGGTCATCCCCTTGGGTTGAACGATCATCAAGGTATCGATTTCATCGGGGATTTTATCGGCATCCAGGCCAAGAGACCGCAGGTCGAAAAAATCGTTGATCTGCCAATGGACGGTCCAGGGCTGGCTCAGCTCGTATGTCGGGCCCCTTCCACCGGCAATCGGCAAGGAACTGATCAGCCCGACGACCTTTTTTTTGGGATTGGCCATGGCGTGGAACATTTTCGTCAGGTCGTATTCGATGAAAGCTTCCCGCTCGGTATTGAAGAAGGGGATGACTTCCTGGTCGTCGGTGCTATTGGTGGCGGCGAGACCGAAATACCCCAGGTCGCCGGCGGCGTTGAGCGGAACACCCCGCAAACCAAAGGCGACGGCAAAGTCCTCGGTATCGGAAAACGGCTCCGGATGATGGATTTCCAGGCGAATGTCGCCGCCCGACAACTCGGAATATTGTTCAAGCAGTTCCCGAATACGTGCGTAATAGGTTGCGTGAGCCGGACTCAGTTCACCAAGAATTTTCGAGAAATAAAGGCGCGCCACGATCGGCTCGCCGAGGGAGCCGAGCACATTGCGGGTTTCCTCCGAAATCGTGAAAAGGCCTTCCTCGGTGAGGTCCAGACGCGCCGATTTGAAAACGGCGTTGAAAAGGATGTTGACCGAGAAAAGCATGATCGTCGCCAACACCAGCCCGGCCCACATCAATTTGCTCCTGTTCGCGTCCTTGAAGAGATTCATCGCGGGTTCCCGTCAGCCGGCTTTCTTCAATTCGACAACGGCGACGTTGGCGAATAACCAAAAGGCGATCAGCGACAAGAAGTACACGGCGTCCTTGAGGTCGATCACCCCTTTCGTCACCGAATCGAAGTGGATGAGGAAACTCATCGAAGCGATGGCGTCGATCAGCATTTCCGGCGCCCACCCGCGGAAGAAATTCAAGACCATCTCAAGGCCGCTCATGGTGAAAAGAAAGCATGCCGCCGAGGCGACGATAAAAGCGATCACCTGGTTCTTGGTGAGCGCCGAAATGCACGAGCCGATGGCCAGAAAAGCCCCGGCCATGAAAAAACTGCCCAGGTAACTGGTGGCGATGACGCCGTTGTCGGGAGTTCCCAAGACATTGACGGTGATCCACATGGGAAAGGTCAGAACCAGCGCCACGCCGATGAACCCCCAGGCCGCCAGGAACTTGCCCAAAACCGCCTCGGTGGTGGACACGGGCAGGGTCAACAGCAGTTCGATGGTCCCCGTCTTTCGTTCCTCCGCCCAGAGGCGCATGGCGATGGCCGGAACGAGGAAAAGAAAGAGCCAGGGGTGAAACTCGAAAAACGCCCGCAAATCAGCCTGGCCCCGCTCGAAAAAGCCGCCGACGTAAAAAGCGAACGCGCCCGTAAGCGCCAGAAAAATGACAGTGAAGACAAAGGCCAGGGGAGTGGTGAAGTATCCCGAAATTTCCCTGAGCGCGATGATCCGGATGTTACGCATCGCCTTCCCCCATGCCCTCGGACGCGCGGGTAATATCCCGGAAAACTTCGTCGAGCGATCCTTTCTCCACTTGCAGTTCCCGAACGGGCAGGTTCTTGGCCCGGATCAGGCCGCTGATTTCAATGGCGATCGGCCGTCCTTGCTTCGCCAGGACACGCAACCTGGCGCGATCTTCCAAGCCGTCCAGGATATCGACGCCTTCGACGCCGTTTAGGGCCGCGATCTCCTTTCGCACCGGCTCGGCGGCGCTGGCGTCCATGGTGACGAGAACGGAATTATGATGGCGGGACCGCGCCAGGAGTTCTTCCGGAGTGCCGTCGGTAAGCAGCCGCCCGCGGGCGATAATGACCACCCGCGTGCAGACGGCCTCGACCTCTTCGAGGATGTGGGTGGAAACGATGATCGCCTTGTCCTTGGCCATCTCCAGAATGAGGTTGCGCACATGATGTTTCTGGTTGGGGTCGAGGCCGTCGGTAGGCTCATCGAGCATCAGTACTTCCGGGTCGTGGAGAATCGCTTGCGCCAGGCCGACGCGGCTTTTGAAGCCTTTCGAAAGGGTGTCGATGGTTTGGCCGAGGACTTCGCCCAGAGCCAGCCTCTCCACCGTTTGCGCGACACGGCGGGTCTTTTCGTTGCCGTCGAAACCGCGAATGGCGGCGATGAAGTCGAGGAAGCTTCGCGGCGTCATGTCGCCGTAGCTGGGTCCCCGCTCCGGCAAATAGCCGATACGGCTTTTGACCTTCACCGGTTCTTCGGCGACATCGTAACCGCAAACATTGGCCGATCCGGAAGTCGGCGCCAGGAACCCCGAAACCATTTTCATGGTCGTCGATTTACCGGCGCCGTTGGGACCAAGGAATCCCAAGACCTCGCCCCCGCCGACCGACAGAGAGATGCCGTCAACGGCTGTCAAGGAGCCAAATTTCTTCGTCAGCTCCCGCAAACGGATCATTTCCGCCATGCCTCGAAGGTTCCCATGTTGATGATCGGGTCGAGAAGGAATTCATCAGGCTTGATGTCCCCCCCCACTAAAGAGGATCGCTTTCGAGAAGCGTCAAGCCCTCGCATCTTGTAACACCATATGCGAACGGCGGATGCACGAAAAACGGAGTTGCCGGCGCCGCCGTATCCCGTCAGCCGTTTCCCGGGCCCTTTTTCGTGGCCAGCGGGTGCGCCTCCTTGACCAGGCGCTTGAGACGCTCATCCAACACGTGGGTGTAAATCTGCGTCGTCGCGATGTCGGCGTGGCCCAACATCTGTTGCAGGCTGCGCAGGTCGGCGCCGTGGGCGAGAAGATGACTGGCGAAGGAATGGCGCAGAACGTGCGGCGAAACCTTGGCCGGATCGACCCCGGCGTCCACCGCCAGGCCTTTGAGCAACTGGCCGAATCGGTTGCGGGTCAGGTGCCCTGCCCGGGAGCGGGAGGGAAACAGCCAGGGAGAGCTTTCGTCCGGCCGCCGCCCGGCCGGCATGAAATGCTCCCGCGTCCGTTGGTAAACCGCCACCGCCTCCGTCGCCGGCTCGCTCAAGGGGACCATGCGTTCCTTGCCGCCCTTGCCGTTGACGATCAGCATGCGGCCGTCGCGGGACATTGCCGACAGCGGCAGGGCGACCAGCTCCGATACCCTTAAACCGGTGGCGTAAAGCACTTCCATGAGCGCCGCCAATCTCTTTCCCTTGCCGCCACCGCGCCGATGCGCCGCCGCCAGCAAGCGTTCCACCTCTTCTTCGCTCAAATACCTGGGCAGGGGACGCCCCCGGCGCGGACTATCGATGGCGCAACAGGGATCATCCTCCCGGAAGCGCTCGGCGAACAGAAACCGGAAAAACTGGCGCAGGGCCGAAAGCCGCCGGGCGCTGGTGCCCGGCGCCATCCCGGCTCCGGAAAGTCGGCCAAAATAGGCGCGAATTTGCGCCGCGTCCGCGTTCTCGGGCAGCCGTCCCCGGGCCGCCAGAAAAGCCATGAAACCGGCCAAATCCCGGCGGTAGGATTCGATGGTGTTGTGTGCCGCGCCACGCTCGGCGGCCATCATTTCGAGGAAGATTTCGACTTGCGGGCTCAGCGGAGAGTCCGGATTGTCTCGACGGCGTCCGATCATCAACTCCTTATAAACCCGCCGCCAACGCCGCTTCCACGGCGAGGGCGCGCGCCTCGGCCTCCAGCCCGATGTTTCCGAGGCTGCTCAGCACCCGGCTCAAAACCACCGGATCGGCCTCGCCGGGACCGCTTTCGCCCAGGGCCAGCAAGGACAAAAGCACGGTCTCGCCCAGGCGCCGCCGGCCAACCCCGGGCACGGCTTTCGCCGCCGCCAAGGTCCCGGCATCATCAACGCGCCCGGCGTCGGCCAAGGTGTTGGGCTGGACGCCGGCAACGGCTTTGCGCCCGGCGACGGGTTCGCCGCTGTTGGCGGCGAAAGCCAAACGGTACCAAAGCGCCGGATGCGGCATCGCCACGGTGATCCGCTGTGGACCTTCGAGAAGGATTTCCCAGGCTTCATCGGGAACCTTATCTCCGAGAGCGCCGAATAGACTATAGAGCAGCGTCGCCCGCTTTCCCGCCTCTTTGCTTGCCTTGATGGTCCGCCACCAATCACCCAGCATGTCCGTGGTCCAGTTGTCCACATCCCTGGATCCGGCGAGACGGGCCACCGGCAACAGGGCGGCGAGGGCGGCGTTGGCGTCCTTGTCATATTTGGAACTCATGCGCATCAAGTCGAACCAAACCCTGGCGGCTTGAGATTCGCCGCTGATTAACAGGGCGCGGATCGCCTCGGGCGCGAACCAGACCAGTTCGTCGGACGGCGGAATCCGCTTAAGCAGCGGCAGGAAAACCCGGACGGTGGAAGCATAGCGCCCCCCCTCCCTGGCCAACGACAAAGCCCGTACCACCACTTCCGCTTGGGCCGTGGGCACGGTTTGCACAAGCGACGTGCGATAAAGGAGAGCGCGGCTCAGGGGGCCGCTTTCCGCTTCCGCCTTGGACAGGGGATTGGCCAGTTCCTCGTCGGAAAAGGAAGCGCTGGTGTAAAGCTGGCGCAATGCGTCGACGGCAAGCGAACCCATCGCCACGGCCCGTTCCGCCGCCTCCAGCCTGAGTTCAACGGAAGCGTTGGGACTGGTGGCGATGGTTTTTAAAATTCCCGGACGGTTCGACGAAACCACATCCGCCGGCAGCCGCGCCTTGGCCGCCCGCGCCACCGCAAGGTGAAGCGGCGACGGATCAGGCAGGCTTTCCACGGTGGCGGCGGCGCCCAAGGCCAGGGCCTCGACGAGGCCGAAAAAGACCTCGTCTTCGTCGCCCATTTCACGCAGGAGCGATATCCCCAAGGCGGCCTTGTGATGTTCGCCGGCCAGCGATTGGCAGAAAATGAAGGCTTTCTGCCAGTAGGGGCTTGCCCGCTCGGCAATCTGAAGGGTGGCAAGGTTGCAGGCGCGGTGGTTGTCGTTGGCAAGCAGCCGGGCATCGGCCTCGATGCGGATGAGCCGCTCGTTCCGATCGTGCTTGGGAATGACCGAGAGAAGCTGGTGGACCCCGGCCAGATCGCCCATGGCGGCGAGAAGCTCAATGCGAAGGGCGATCAGACTGCCGCTTTTCGATTCCCCTTGCGGCGGCGCGGCGCGGGACAGCAGCAAACGGCGCATGAGACTTCGCATGGCCGCCGATGCGACGTTGACCGGCAGCCGCGGCAAAAGCGTATCGACCAGATTCCGGCTGGTGCCGCTCCACATGGCGGTCCCCAGTCCCCCCTGTTCCACGGTCAGCGTACCCGCCGTGTCCGGGTCGATCGTTTGCAGGGAATCCATCCGCACTTTGGCGCCCGAGGCGCTGGGCATCGCTTCCGTCGGCGCCAGGTAAACCGGAGCCGGCGCGGTTTCCCGACGCGGACGCAGTTGTCGCGGCGGCGACAGGCGGATGGGCTCGCTGGCAACTGGCGGCGCCTCTTGCGCCCACGCCCGATCAGGCATGGCGGCCAGAACGACGGCGGCCATGACAACCGCGGCCATGACAACCGCGGCCTTAGAGCCTATCCGAATAACTGGAGACGCCCGAAGGGTGGACCAAATCAGGCCTCCGCGGCGTTGCCGCTTCTTGCCGATGCGCCGGCATCGCCGGCGAAGCGGCGCCTTGCGGCCTTCCTGATTTGGTCTCATCACAACCGTCTCCAGTTATTCGGATAGGCTCTAAATACAATATTTGCGTCATCATGGTAACCGCTCCGGGCGTTATCCTGAAGAGCCGGCAATTCATGACGCGCAAGCCTGATCATGAGAAAGACAAGCAAGCGGGTGCCGTCAATAACGAAAAATTCCTTGAGAAACCTGTAAAAGACCCCATGCCGCATGGCGGGAGGATGTCGCCGTTCTTCTCTAATGACGGATTTCGGGACCGCCTTGATGGAATTCCATTTGCCGCTCTGTAAACGGGACGCGACGCCAAGCATTTGGGAACACGGATTGAATGAGCACTTTCGGTTTTGAGTTTTGGACTTTCCTCATTGTCGACGACGCCGACCGTATTGGCCTCGATGCGCAAATAAGGACCATTTTGCGTTC
>DUZD01000067.1 GCA_013349695.1 Rhodospirillaceae bacterium | reverse complement strand
AAAATAATTTATCGAAATTGACCCTAATATCAGCCATAAAAAAACGGGCTTCCACCAGCCATAAAAAAAGAGTGAAGCAAGGACCAGCCATACGAGGGATAATTTAAGCTGCCCGAATTTACCGAGAGTCTTAAAGACTATGAATACAACCGGTAAAAAAATGAGAATGAAAATATGGGAATTAAACAGCATGCAAATAGATCGAATTAATTATGGATGGTTTTTCAGCGTGTTGTAGTTTCAAGGTTCTTCGACGTTGTAAGTGGAATTCCACCGTTTTGTCCTCGGCGGACGGCGTTATGATCGGCCATTCATTTCTTGCCGTAGGGGTGGCCCCGATCCCAGGGGAAGTCAAGGCTGCCGCTTCGCGGCACCGCGCCAAGCGCGGCTTCGGCCTTGAGTTCCCCTGGGATCGGGGCAAAATGACTGGCACGGGATGAATGGCGGAAAGTGGCGGAATCGCGGGCTCCGCAAACTCAGGTGAACTCCACTTGCAGCGTCGAGGAGCCGATTTTCTCAAGCCGCCGAGGCGGCGTCGGCCGGTGATTTGCCGACCTTCCTTTCGTAGTCCTCCATGAGGGTCCGGGTGATCTCGCCGGGGCTGTAACGCTGCCCGTCGATCTCGCCGACCGCCGTGACTTCGGCGGCCGTTCCGGTGAGGAAGACCTCTTTCGCCCGCCTGAGTTCGTCCGGCATGATGACGCGTTCCACCATGTCGAGGCCGCGCCCTTTCGCCAACTCGATCACCGTCCGCCGGGTGATGCCGTCGAGGAAGCAGTCGGGCGTCGGCGTATGCAGCTTGCCGTCGTCCATGACCAGGAAAATATTGGCGCCCGTCGATTCGGCGACCCGGCCGCGCCAATCCAGCATCAAGGCGTCGTCGAACCCTTGCGCCTCGGCGGCATGCTTGGACAGCGTACAAATCATGTAAAGCCCCGCCGCCTTGGCCTTGACCGGCGCCGTATCGGGGGACGGGCGGCGCCAGCTGGCGGTTTTCAGGCGGATGCCTTTCATTCGCGCCTCCGGCGAGAAATATGACGGCCAGGGCCAAGTGGCGATGGCCAGGTGAATGGTCGTGGCTTGCGCCGACACCCCCATCATTTCCGTGCCGCGCCAAGCGATGGGGCGCACGTAACCGTCGACGATGCCGTTGGCGGCCAAAACCTCGCGGCAGGCGTCGTCGATGGCTTGCGCGCCGTAAGGGATATCGAAGCCGAGCATCGCCGCCGAGGCGGCAAGCCGCTCGCTATGTTCGGTGAGTTTGAAAATATTGCCGCCGTAAACCCGTTCGCCCTCGAATACGGCGGAAGCGTAATGCAAGGCATGACTGAGGACATGAAGGCGGGCGTCGCGCCAGTCGACCATCTCGCCATCGAACCAGATCAAGCCGTCGCGGTCGTCGAATGGGGGAGCGGCCATGTAATTTTCTTTCTCAAAAGCCGGCGAGTACAAAATGATCTTGCTTTTCCTATCATTGTTGGGCATATTTGTCAATTATGTCAATAAGACTGACTTAATTTCCTTCGCCAGCGGTTTTTAACGCCCATGACTCCATCCAAAACCCGCGCCAATCCCCTGTTTCTCCGCGACGAAGAACTGCGCCAGGCGATGGAGCTTTTGTTTTACGCCTATCGCGATTTCATAGCCGAACCCGACGCCATGCTGGCCAAATACGGCTTCGGGCGGGCGCACCACCGGGTCATCTATTTCGTCGGCCGCAATCCCGGCATCACCGTCAGCCGCCTTCTCGCCATTCTCAAGATCACCAAGCAAAGCCTGTCGAGGGTGCTGGGCCAGTTGCTGCGCGAGGATTTCATCGTCCAGCGGACGGACCGGGTCGACCGGCGGCGGCGGTTGCTGTCCCTGACGGCGAAGGGTGAGGAACTGGAACGGTTGTTGACCGACAGGCAGGCGAAGCGCATCGCCCGGGCCTACCGCCAGGCCGGCGCCGAGGCGGTCGAGGGGTTTCGCACCGTCCTTCGCGGCATCATCAACGAAGACGACCGCGGCCGCCTGGCGGCGCGCCCGGAGCGCGGGTAAGGCGGTGGTTTTGCTCCGGCCGGGACGGTCTTCGCGGCTTGGTTTGACAATTTCAGCATGGGTAATTCCAATATGGCACGAAAAATACCGCGCGTATTCCCGGGGCTGGGTGAATAGGGGGGACATTGCCGACGCTTCTCAAGCGCTACCTTCGTGACATCGGGGACATTCGTTCTTCCGGCGCGACGGCGGAAGAGGTGTCGTTCTATCCGGCGCTTTCGCGGCTGCTGGGGGATGTCGGACGGAAACTCAAACCAAAGGTCTTTTGCGTCTCCCAGCCCAAGGATGCCGGCGCCGGACACCCCGACTTCAGCCTCTATACCGCCAGCCAGTTCCGCAAGGCCAACCTCCGCGAGCCCATCCCCGAACAGCTTCCCGAGCGCGGCGTCGTCGAGGCCAAGCCGGTCGGGGACGATGTCCATGCCGCCGCCGCTTCCGACCGGGTGACCCGGTACTGGGAACGTTACCGCCTCGTCCTGGTCACCAACTACCGGGCGTTTGTCCTTGTCGGCCGAGACCAGTCCGGCCGCAGAATCAACCTGGAACATTTCGAACTGGCCGACTTTCCGGACGCCTTCTGGGCGCTGGCGGCCTCGCCAAACCGGGCACCGGAAGCGCTGAGCTCCCGTTTCGAGGGGTTCGTCAAGCGGGCGCTGCTGCATAACGCGACGCTGACCAACCCGAAGGACGTGGCTTGGTTCCTGGGCTCGTACGCCCGCGACGCCCTGGCCCGCGTCGAGGAGAACCCCAGGCTGGAGGGCCTGCTCATCCTCCGCGAGGCCCTGGAGAAGGCGCTTGGCATGACGTTCGAGGGGCCGAAGGGCGACCATTTCTATCACTCGTCCTTGGTGCAGACCCTGTTCTACGGCCTGTTCTCTGCCTGGGTGATGTGGTGCAAGAAAACGCCGGAGAAGTCCCGGCGCCGAGGGTTCGACGCCCTCAGCGCCCCGTGGCACGAGCGCCTGCCCGTGCTACAGGTACTGTTCGAGTTCATCGACTCGCCGTCGCGCCTTGGCGCCCCCGAACTCGTCGAGGTTGTCGACTGGGCGGCGGCGGCGCTCCGCCGGGTCGACGACGAGGCTTTCTTCAAGGTGTTCCGCGAAGAGCACGCGGTTCAGTACTTCTACGAGCCTTTCCTTAAGGCCTTCGATCCCGATCTCCGCAAGCAGTTGGGCGTCTGGTACACGCCGCCGGAGGTGGTGGACTACATGGTCGAGCGGGTGGACGCCGTGCTGCGCTCCGAGCTCGGGCTGGCCGACGGGTTGGCCGGCGACAACGTCTACGTGCTCGACCCCTGCGCCGGCACGGGGTCGTACATCATCTCGGTGCTCAAGCGCATCGAGAAGACCCTCGGGAAGAAGCACGGCGACGCGCTGGTCGGCGAGAAGGTCAAGACGGCGGCTCTTGACAGGATTTTCGGTTTCGAGATATTGCCCGCTCCTTTCGTGGTGGCGCACATGCAGGTGGGCCTCTATCTGGAGGGCCTCGGCGTGCCGTTGGGGAAAAGGGTTCGGCTGGCCTGCGAGGAAGAGGAGTTGCCGGCGATTTACCTCACCAACGCGTTGACCGACTGGGAGGACCGCCAGGGACCGGGCCCGCGCCTGCCCTTCCCGGAACTCCAGCAAGAGATGAAGCGGGCCCGCGCCGTCAAGCGCCAGACCCCGATCCTGGTGGTGCTGGGCAACCCGCCCTACAACGGCTACGCCGGCGTCGCGATGGCGGAGGAACGCGCCCTCACCGGCGCCTACCGGACCGTCAACAGGGTGCGCCGGCCCGAGGGCCAGGGCCTCAACGACCTCTATGTCCGCTTCTTCCGCATGGCCGAGCGCCGCATCGCCGATTTCACCGGCCAGGGGGTGATTTGTTTCATCTCCAACTATTCGTGGCTCGACGGCCTGTCGTTCACCGGCATGCGCGAGCGCTATCTCGACGCCTTCGACAAGGTGTGGATCGACTGCCTCAACGGCGACAAGTACAAGACCGGCAAGCTGACCCCGGACGGCGATCCCGACCCCAGCGTCTTTTCGACCGAATTCAACCGCCAGGGCATCCAGGTCGGCACCGCCATCGCCCTGATGGTCCGCAAGGACCCGCGTGGCCGGGCGGCGGCGGTCCGCTTCCGCCACCTCTGGGGCGGCAGCAAGCTCGATGCACTGAAGGCGGCGACCCGGGACGGGGAAAGCCTTTACGAGGCGGTGCGGCCGCCGTTGGAAATCGGACTGCCGTTTTTTCCGTCTCGAGTCAACGAGAGCTATTTCGCTTGGCCGCTGCTGCCCGAATTGATGCCGGTGTCGTATCCGGGGGTGAAAACCAGCCGCGACGGTTTTTTGGTGGACATCGACCGGCAAAGGCTGGAGCGGCGCCTGGAAAAATATTTCGACCCGGACGTGGCCCACCAGGAAATGCGGCGCATCGCCCCCGTGGCGATGAAGGACGCGGCCCGTTTCAAAGCAGAGAAAGTGCGTGACCTTCTCCGTAAGCGCGGTCTCCTGCACGGAAATATCGTCCGCTATTGTTACCGGCCCTTCGACGTCCGCTGGCTCTATTGGGAACCGGAAACGAAATTGCTCGACGAAAAAAGAGCAGAGTATTTTCCAAATCTTTTGGACAGAAACAGGGCGGAATACGTTTCACATGTGGCACAAGAAAATATTTGGCTGATCGCCGCGCAAAAGCTTCGCCGGGAAACATCGCGCCCTCAGGTTATTACGCGGTTGGGATGCTCGCATCTCATGGAGCGGGGGGCGAATTGCTTTCCCGTCTTTTTGCGGGAGGGAGCCGCCGGAACGCCGCTTTTCGACGCCGGCGGAGGCGGTGGGATACGGCCAAACCTGACGGCGCCGGCCAGGCAATACCTTGCATCGGTCGGCGCCGGCCCCTTGGACCTGTTCCATCACCTGGTGGCGGTTCTCCATTCGCCGGCTTTCGAGAAAGAAAACGGCGACGCCCTGCGCCAGGACTGGCCGCGCCTGCCGCTGCCGGCGTCGAGGGAGGCGCTGGAGTCCTCGGCGGAACTGGGGCGCCGGGTGGCGGCGCTGCTGGACAGCGAGCGCCCGGTGGACGGCGTGACGGCGGGGACGGTCCGCCCCGAACTGAGATCCCTGGGCCTTGTCGGCCGCGTCGGCGGCGGTAACCTGGGCGAGAAGAACCTGAGGTTAGAGGCCCGCTGGGGCTACGCCGGCATGAACGGCGTCACCATGCCCAGTCACGGCCGTACGGAGGAACGGGATTACAGCGGCGGGGAACGGGCCGCCGTCGCCGATGGCGCGGCGGCTTTGGGCCTTTCGCCCGACGCCGCCATGGCGCTCCTGGGCGGCGGCGTCCGCGACGTTTACCTCAACGACTCGGCTTGCTGGCGATGCGTTCCCGAGCGGGTGTGGGCCTACGCCATCGGCGGCTACCAAGTGATCAAAAAGTGGTTGTCGTACCGGCAATACGAGCTTTTGGGCCGGCCGCTCGGGGCCGACGAGGCGCGCCAGGTCGCCGCCATGGTCCGCCGCCTCGCGGCGCTCCTGCTCATGGCGCCCCGGCTCGACGCCAACTACCGTTCGGTACGCGGGAAATTCAGTGGGGAAATTCGGTGACAGCATACTTAATTCGTAATTCACGCCTCCTTCCACGGACAGGGATGGAAATTAGCCAACCTCCGATATTTGAATTAAGTATGCTGTCACCGAATTTCTGATTATTGGCCGGTACCGTCATGGACAGCGATTTACCCCATATCCTGGTCGTCGACGACGACGTCCGCCTGCGCGAGCTTCTGCGCAAGTATCTGAGCGAGAACGGCTTTTTCGTCGTCACCGCGTCCGATGCCGCGGATGCGCGCGGCAAGCTGGAAAACCTCGCTTTCGACCTGATCGTGCTGGACTTGATGATGCCCGGCGAGACCGGCCTCGATTTCACCAAATCCTTTCGCACGACAAGCAATGTGCCGATCCTCATGCTGACCGCCATGGGCGAACCCGGGGATCGCATCGAGGGACTGGAGAAAGGCGCCGACGACTATCTCGCCAAGCCCTTCGAGCCGAGGGAGCTTGTGCTGCGCATTCACAGCATTTTGCGCCGGCTGCCCCGGCGCCCCGAGATTCCACCCGAGGTGCGCTTGGGCCGCGTCACCTTCGACCTCGCCCGTGACGAGCTCCGCCGCGACGGCGTGCCGGTCCGCCTGACCGAGGTCGAGGCGGCGTTGCTGCGGAAGTTGGCCGAAAAGCCCGGTTCCATCCTCAGCCGCGAGGAACTGAGCTTGAATACCGGCGCCGGCCGCCGCGCCGTCGATGTACAAGTCACCCGGCTTCGCCGCAAGATCGAGCAGGATCCGAAACTGCCCCGCTATCTGCAGACCGTCCGCGGCAAGGGTTATGTCCTGTGGCCGGATTGAGGCGGCGGCCAAACGAGTGGCCCGCGTCAGCCAAATTGCACCCCTACGACGGTCTTGCGAGGTTTCCGGCTAGGAGCGCGTTGCGCCGTGGTGTCTGTGCACCACAAGCGGCGCGCGACGACGTCCGGAAGCCTCGCAAGACCGCCCGAAGGGTCGCTTTTCCCGTCCCCTCGGGGCGTCGGGAAGGCTTGACGATGTCCCCGCATCGCCTGCGCCCCCCCTCCTACCGAGGGGACGGGAAAAGCGATCGTAGGGGTGCAATTTGGCTGACGCGGGCCACTTGATACGCTCTAATCGTTGGCCGTTATGACTTCCGAAAACCTTCCTCCCGTCCTCGTCATCGCCGGTCCCACGGCCAGCGGCAAGTCGGCCCTCGCCTTGGATGCCGCCGGCGCCTTCGCCGGCACGGTGATCAACGCCGATTCCATGCAGGTCTACCGCGAGCTCAGGATTCTGACGGCGCGGCCGTCAGCGGAGGCCGAGGCACGGGTTTCCCATAAGCTGTTCGGCGTCTTGCCGGCGTCGGAACCGTGTTCGGCCGGACGCTGGCTGCGCATGGCGGCCGCCGAAATCGAGGCGGCGCATTCGCGAAGCAGCTTGCCCATCGTTGTCGGCGGCACCGGGCTCTATCTCAAGGCGTTGACCGGGGGCTTGGCCGAAGTACCGGATATTGGCGAGGACATCCGCGCCGAGGCCCGGACGCTGCACGCCAGTCTGGGCGGCGAGGCGTTCCGCGCCGAACTGGCGAAACTGGATCCCGAGGCGGCGGAGAAACTGCCGGCCGGCGACAGCCAGCGCTTGATCCGCGCCTTCGAAGTGGCGCGGGCGACAGGGCGGCCGCTCGCCGATTGGCAGGACGAAACGGCGCCGGCAACGGCTCCTAGCGCCCGCTTCGCCACCATCGCTCTCATCCCGCCCCGGCGGCGGCTCTACGCCGCCTGCGACGCCCGTTTCGACCTGATGATCGCCGCCGGCGCCGTTGACGAGGTCAAGGCCTTGACCGCCTTGGGTCTTGCTCCGGGCCGGCCGGCGTTGAAGGCCGTCGGCGTGCCGGAACTGAGCCGCCACTTGCGCGGGGAAGCAAGCCTGGAAGAAGCCGTCGGCGCCGCCAAACGGGCGACCCGCAACTACGTTAAGCGTCAGCTGACTTGGTTGCGCACCCAGGGAGCCGGGGCCTGGATCCTGTCCGCGCAATATTCGGAAAGTCTTCGCCCAAAAATCTTTTCATTTATTCGCCGGTTTCTGTTGACCGTGCAATAGTGAAAGTCTAGTTTGGCCCGTTTTTCAGACCGGCCAAGAGCATGCCACGTTTGGTGGGCGCGAAGCGTTGTTGGCCGAAATCCGTAACCTGAATTGAGAAGGACGATGGCAAAGAAAAAATTAACGGGAGCGGAAATTTTCTTGCGGGCCCTCAAGGACCAGGGCGTGGAGGTGGTTTTCGGCTATCCCGGCGGTGTCACTCTTTCCCTTTACGATGAAATCTACAAACAGAACCGCCTGCGGCACGTGCTGACCCGGCACGAGCAAGCGGCCGTGCACGCGGCGGAAGGTTACGCCCGTTCGACGGGCAAGCCGGGCGTGGTCCTGGTGACATCGGGCCCCGGCGCCACCAATACGGTCACCGGTCTCACCGACGCCTTGATGGATAGCATCCCGGTCGTCTGCATCACCGGCCAGGTGCCGACGGCGTTGATCGGCAACGACGCCTTCCAAGAGGCCGATACCACGGGTATCACCCGATCCTGCACCAAGCACAACAACCTGGTCAAGGACGTCGATGACCTTGCCCGCGTCCTGCACGAGGCGTTTTACATCGCCACCCATGGCCGCCCCGGACCGGTGGTGGTCGATCTGCCCAAGGACGTGGTCAACGCCCGCGGGGTCTATGTCGGGCCGGACAAGGTCCGCATCAAGAGCTACCAGCCAAGGGTCAAAGGCGATATCGGGCTGATCGACAGAGCGGTGAAGCTGATGGCCGGGGCCAAGCGGCCGATCATCTACGCCGGCGGCGGGGTCATCAATGCCGGTCCGGCGGCGTCCGCCCGCCTCGAACGGCTGGTCCACGCCACCGGCTTTCCATGTACGCTGACGCTGATGGGGTTGGGGGCTTTGCCGGCTTCCGACAAGCACTTCCTGGGCATGCTCGGCATGCACGGCACATACGAAGCCAACCTGGCCATGCACCATTGCGACGTCATGCTCAACGTCGGCGCCCGCTTCGACGACCGGGTGACCGGCAAGCTCGACGGGTTCGCGCCCGAGGCCAAGAAGATCCATGTCGATATCGATCCGTCGTCGATCAACAAGAACGTGCTTGTCGATATCGCCATCGTCGGCGACGCCGGACTGGTCCTCGAAGACATGATCAAGGCATGGAAGCCAACCCCCGCCAAGGACACGGCGCTGAAAAGCTGGTGGAAGAAAATCGATGGCTGGCGGGCGAGGAAATGCCTGAGCTACGGCAACAACGGCAAGCTCGCCAAACCCCAATACATCCTCCAGCGGTTGCAGGCGGAAATCAAGGATCGCGACGTTTATGTCACCACCGACGTCGGTCAGCATCAAATGTGGACGGCGCAATACATCCATTTCGAAAAACCGAACCGGCTGATGACGTCGGGCGGCCTCGGCACCATGGGCTACGGCCTGCCGGCCGCCGTCGGCGTCCAGATCGCCCATCCCGAGGCGCTGGTCATCGTCGTCACCAGCGAGGGCTCCTTGCAGATGAACCTGCAGGAACTCGCCACCATCAGCCAGTACCGGTTGCCGATCAAGATCCTCCTCCTCAACAACGGCTACATGGGAATGGTCCGCCAGTGGCAGGAGCTGTTCTACGGCAAACGCTATTCGGAAAGCCGCTACCAAGGCGATCCGGACTTTGTCAAGCTGGCGGAAGCCTATGGCGCCATGGGTTTGCAAGCCGAGCGGCCGGACGAGGTCGACGGCCTGATCAAGAAAATGCTCGCTCATGACGGCGCCGTTCTCGCCAATCTTCCGATCGACCCGACGGAGAACGTTTTTCCGATGATCGCCGCCGGCGCCTGCCACCACGAGATGATCCTGGGCCCCAAGGAACCCGATCTGGCGGAAACCGGAGAAGACGTTGTCCTGGCTTGACGCCGTGGCCCGCCGCAAGCTAGTGCTAATATTGGGGGAGTGCCGTTCGTGACAGCCACCGACGAAAACATTCAGTTCCACACTATCGCCATTCTCGTCAATAACGAGCCCGGCGTTCTGGCCCGCGTCATCGGGCTGTTCTCGGGGCGCGGCTACAACATCGAAAGCCTGACCGTCGCCGAGGTGAAGCATAGCGAGAGCCTGTCCCGCATCACCATCGTCACCTCGGGGACGCCAATGATCATCGAACAAATCAAGGCCCAACTCGAACGTTTGATCCCGGTCCACAGGGTCAGCGACCTGACGGTGGAAGGCCCTTTCGTGAAACGGGAACTGGCCTTGGTAAAGGTCCAGGGCAGCGGCGAAAACAGGGTCGAATCCTTGCGCATCGCCGACATCTTCCGAGCCCGCGTGGTCGACAGCACCAACTCGTCCTTCGTTTTCGAAATCGTCGGCGACACCGGCAAGCTGGATGCCTTCGTCGATCTCATGGCGCCATTGGGCCTGGTCGACGTGGCGCGCACGGGCGTCGCCGCCATCGCCCGCGGCGCCGCCGCTTTGTAATCCGCTGCCTACATCCTGGGAGTTCATCCGAAAGGGCCAGAACATGCGAGTTTATTACGATCGAGACGCCGACGTTAGACTGATCCAGTCGAAAAAGGTGGCCGTCGTCGGCTATGGCAGCCAGGGTCACGCACATGCGCTCAATCTGCGCGACAGCGGCGTCAAGGATATCCGCGTGGCGTTGCGCCAGGGATCGGCCAGCGCCGACAAGGCAAAGGCCGAGAAACTGAAGGTGCTGACTCCGGCCGAGGCCGCCAAGTGGGCCGACGTGGTGATGGTCCTGGTCCCCGATGAGTTGCAATCGCAACTCTACGGCGGCCATCTCCACGGCAACATGAAGAAAGGCGCGGCGTTGGCGTTCGCCCATGGGCTCAACATCCATTTCCGGCTGATCGAGCCGCGCCCCGATCTTGATGTCTTCATGATCGCCCCCAAGGGGCCGGGGCATACGGTGCGCTCCGAATACCTGCGCGGCGCCGGCGTGCCGTCCTTGGTGGCGATCGAGCAAGACGCCACCGGCAACGCCCTCGAGGTCGCCCTCGCTTACGCCTCGGCCCTCGGCGCCGGCCGCGCCGGCGTCATCGAGACCACCTTCCGCGAGGAATGCGAAACCGACCTCTTCGGCGAGCAGGCGGTGCTATGCGGCGGCCTGACGTCATTGATCGAGGCCGGCTACGAAACCTTGATCGAGGCCGGCTACGCGCCGGAAATGGCCTATTTCGAGTGCGTCCACGAGGTCAAGCTGATCGTCGATCTGATTTACGAGGGCGGCATCGCCAACATGCGCTATTCGATTTCCAACACCGCCGAATATGGCGATTACTGCTCGGGTCCGCGGCTCATCGACGCTTCCGTCAGGAGCCGCATGAAGGAGATCCTCGACGACATTCAATCGGGCCGTTTCACCAGCCAATGGATGTCGGAATGCGGCGCCGGCCAGCCCAGCTTCAAGGCCATGCGCCGCCGCGCCGCCGGCCACGAAATCGAACGGATGGGCGAGAAGCTGCGCGCCATGATGCCGTGGATCGGCAAGGACAAGCTGGTCGATAAGTCGAAGAATTAGAAGCCGACCTTCGCGGAACCGCCTCCCTTGGATATTCGGTGGAAAACTCGGTGGGAAATTCGGTGACAGCATACTTAATTCCAATATCAGGATATAGGAAATTAAATGCGTATGGTGTCCCCCGGCTATTATGGTGTCCCCAGTATCCCATTTTCAGATTGACGATTCCGGCGATGATGTTGAACTTGACGCCGTATCCGAGGCGCTTGTCGCGGTATTGCTCGCAGAGGATGCGGAATATCTTGAGGCGGCGAATGGTGTTCTCCACCTTCACCCGGATGCGTGAAAGGGCGCGGTTGTATTTCTTTTCGTCTTTGCCGAGCGGCTTTCCCTTTTGCCGCTTGTCTTGTTAAGGTGTGATCGCTATGAATTTGAAGGTTATCTGGGGAATGTCGGTTCAAATCTTTTGGAAAAGGCGAGTTTC
>DUZD01000066.1 GCA_013349695.1 Rhodospirillaceae bacterium | reverse complement strand
CAAGGGGTTAGCCTTAACGGGCTAGCCCCTTGATGCTTGGCCATGGGAAATTCGGTGACAGCATACTAATTTCGTCTTTCCGCTTATTTGGAAATGGCAAGGCTTTGAAAATTAGTATGCTGTCACCGAATTTCCGATCAGCCGGCGGCGGCGCGCAAGGCGTCGATGGCGGACTTGTAATCGCCGTGACTGAAAATGGCGTTGCCGGCGACAAAGGCGTTGGCGCCGGCCGAGACGACGGCCTTGATGTTTTTTTCGCTGATGCCGCCGTCCACTTCCAGGTCGATGGGACGCTCCCCGATCATGGCGCGGATTCGCCGGACCTTGTCGATCTGCGAGGTGATGAAGCTTTGCCCGCCGAAACCAGGATTGACCGACATCACCAGGATCAGGTCGACTTTGTCGATGACGAATTCGAGCACCTGTTCCGGGGTCGAGGGATTGAGCGAAATGCCGGCCTTCTTGCCAAGGGAACGGATGAACTGAAGGCTGCGGTCTAGATGCGGGTCGGCCTCGGCGTGAACGGTGATGATGTCGGCGCCGGCTTCGGCGTAATCCCGCAGGTATGGCTGTGCCGGATCGATCATCAAGTGGACGTCGAAGACTTTCTCGGTAACCGGGCGGATGCACTTGATGACCGGCGGACCGAAGGTCAGATTGGGGACGAAATGGCCGTCCATGACATCGATGTGGACGTAATCGCAACCGGCCGCGTCGATCGCCCGAACCTCGTCGCCGAGGCGGGAAAAATCGGCCGAAAGAATGGACGGCGCAATCTTGATGTCATTAGCGGCCATGCGTTTTCCTTAATAACTCTTGCCCCGGTAGACAACCATGCAAGCGCCTTGCGTCCGCTTGGCCGCCGCCGCCGCGTTGCCCCCATGTCCGGCGGTCAGGCGGAGGCCACCGGCACGTTTCCATTCGAGACCTCCTCAGGCCGCGACCTTGACCTTCTCGCGCCAGCCCGGATAGATCTGGTCGGCATCCTTCGAGAAACTCTCGAAAGCCCCGGCCAGCTCGGGGTGGTCCTTGGCGTACTCGATCAGGTCGATGCCCTTTACCCAGGCCTCATGGCCCTGGCGTAGCGAGGTAGCACCAGCGAGCGCGCCTTTATTGTGGCCGAAAACACCTCCACCGCAGGTCTGTATCACGTTGGAATGCCCCAGGTTATCGAAGAAACCGGCCAGACGAAGCGCGTTAATGCCCCCCGAGATAATCGAAGTACATGACTTTATTCCCAGCCAATCCTGGTGAAAGTAGGGACCTTCGGCGGAATCCCGCTCCAGCATAAAGGTAATTATTTTGTCGTCCGGGACACCCTCCATTTTACCGAACCCCATGGTGCCGGTGTGGATACCCGAAGCGCCTTGCATACGGGCCATCTTGGAAAGCACTAAAGCGGTGTAACCGCGCTTCGATTGCGCCGAGGTGACGGCGCCATGGCCGGCGCGATGGTAGTGCAGGAACTGATTAGGGAAGTTACGGCGCGCCGTGGTGATGGCGGTGGGACCGGCAACGTAGCCATCGACCAGGAAGGCCACGTGATCGGCATTCTCGCCGAAGGCCTCCAGGATATATTCTCCACGGGCGACGATCTCGGCGGGATCGTCGGCGGTGATGTTGGCGGAAAACAATTTGGCTTCGCCGGTCTTGTCCTGGACTTGATTCATTACGCCGACGACCGCCTGGATCGTTTCCTTGAGCGGCGCGAACACCTGATTGCCCTGGGGTTCGTCGTTCTTGATGAAGTCGCCGCCCAACCAAAACTGACGGCAGGCTTCGGCGAATTGTTCCGAGCGCAGGCCCAGTTTCGGCTTGATAATAGCTCCGACCACCATCCCGCCATTGGTGAGCGGGCGGCCCAGGACGCGCCACATATCTTCTATATTTTTGGAAGGGCCGTCATAGAGCCGCAGATATGCCGGAGGAAAGAAAAAATCGTGCATCTTGGCATATTCGACGTCGGCCATTCCCTGGTTGTTACCGATCGCCAGAGTCAGGAAATTAGCTATCATGGCCCGCCCATCGATGATGTTCCGATCGAAAAGCCCGATTGGATAAGCGATTTTCATCAGCTCCGTTTTTTCGTTCGCTTCATAAACCAGAGCATCCATGCTTCGGGTGAAGTCGTCGGTGGTGCAGACTTCGACGTTGGTGCCGGTCGATGATTCGGCGGCAAAATGAGCAGCCGTCTCAACGTATTCGTATCCCGCCTTCTGCTTCATGATGTAAGCGCAAAGCACGTGGTTGCCACCGGCGATCAGGTCTTCTTCTTTTAGATCGAGATTGACGTAGCGATTGGACTGGTCCATGGTTTCCTACTCTTCCTTTTAAATACGAGAATTCGGCGCTCGCCGCCGCCGCCGCTTCCTCGGGATTGATGCCTTCCCGACTTTGCGGCGGCGCTCAGTTGACGCTGGGATCGAGAGCGCCAGATTGATAAAGCTCCGCCATCTCGGGCAGAGGGATGACTTTGATCTTGGAGGCGTTGCCGGCGGTGCCGAACAGTTCGTAGCGGTCCTCGCAAAGCTTGCCCATGGCCGCCATGGCGGGCTTCAGATAGGCCCTGGGATCGAACTCGGCCTTCTTCTCCATCAACAACTTGCGGATCTGTCCGGTCATCGCCAAACGGTTGTCGGTATCGATGTTAACCTTCCTGACTCCGGTCTTGATGCCCTCGGCGATTTCCCCGACCGGAACCCCGTAGGTCTGCGGCATGTCGCCGCCGGCTTCGTTGATGATGTCCTGCAATTCCTGCGGCACCGACGACGAGCCGTGCATGACCAGATGGGTGTTGGGCAGTTTCTCGTGGATCCTCCCGATGACGCCCATGGCCAGAATGTCGCCCGTCGGCTTGCGGGTGAACTTATAGGCCCCGTGCGAGGTGCCGATGGCGACGGCCAACGCGTCGACCTTGGTTTTGCCGACGAAATCGGCGGCCTCGTCGGGATCGGTCAGCAACATGCTCTTGTCGAGCTTGCCCTCGAAGCCGTGACCGTCCTCCTTGTCGCCCTCGCCGGTTTCGAGCGAGCCCAGGCAACCGAGTTCGCCTTCCACCGAAACGCCGACCATATGCGCCATGTCGACGACCTGTTTGGTCGCCTCGACGTTGTATTCGTAGGACGCCGGCGTCTTGCCGTCCTCTTGCAGGGAGCCGTCCATCATCACCGAGGAAAAGCCGTTGGTGATGGCCGACATGCAGGTGGCGGCGTTATTGCCATGGTCCTGGTGCATGCAGACCGGGATATGGGGATACATGTCGATAGCCGCTTTGATCAGGGCGCTGAGCACCGTGTCGTTGGCGTACTTGCGGGCACCGCGGCTGGCTTGCATGATCACCGGCGAATCGGTCTTGTCGGCGGCTTTCATGATCGCCAGCATCTGTTCCATGTTGTTGATGTTGAAGGCCGGGACCCCGTAGCCGTTTTCTGCCGCGTGATCGAGAAGTTGCCGGAGCGATACGAGTGCCATTTGAAAGTTCCTCCTTGGCAAAGCCGTTCTTGGCTTCTTCTTCTGCTAGGGTGAGTGGGAAGCAAAGCCAAAATTACAATTTCGCTTTCGCCTCGGCGACAACCTTTTCGGCGGTGATGCCGAAGTGTTCGAAAAGCTTGCCGCCGGGAGCCGAAGCGCCGAAACCGGTCATCCCGACGAAAGTTCCGTCTTCTCCCAGATAGCGTTCCCAGCCCATCCGCACCGCCGCCTCGACCGCCACCCGCACGGTGCCGGGACCGAGTACCCGCTGGCGGTAATCCTCGTCCTGGGCGTCGAACAGCTCCCAGCAGGGCATGGAAACGACGGCCGTCGGCACGCCTTCTCCTTGCAGCGCCTGGCGCGCCTCCATGGCGACGCCGACCTCGGAGCCGGTGGCGAGGAGGGTCACCTTGCGCTCGCCGCCTTCCGCTTCCGCCAATACGTAGGCGCCACTGGCGCAAAGGTTCTCGCCGCCGCCGTTGGCGCGCAAGGGCGGCAGGTTTTGGCGGCTCAGGATCATGCCGGAAGGAGTGCTTTTACTGCCCAGCGCGATCTCCCAGCATTCGGCGGTTTCCACCGCGTCGCAGGGACGCAGGACATTGAAGTTGGGAAACGCCCTCAGGGAAGCCAGGGTTTCCACCGGCTGGTGGGTGGGACCGTCCTCGCCGACGCCGATGGAATCGTGGGTCAGCACGTAGATCACCCTGAGCCCCATCAGCGCCGACAGCCGCATGGATCCGCGCATGTAATCGGCGAAGACCAGAAAAGTGCCGGAATAGGGAATGAACCCGCCGTGCAGGGCCATGCCGTTCATCATCGCCGCCATGGCGTGCTCGCGGACGCCGTAGTGCAGGTAACGGCCGGAGGAATCGGTTGGCGTGATGGCCTCGGTGCTGCTGGTCTTGGTGTTGACGGAACCGCTGAGGTCGGCCGATCCGCCGATCAATTCGGGGATCGCCTTGGTCAGCACCTCCAGCGCCTCGCCCGAGGCCTTGCGTGACGCCCAGGACGGCTTGTCGGCGGCAACCTTGCGGATGTAATCGCTCAAGGTCCGCTGCCAGTCGGCCGGCAGTTCGCCGTTGCGGAGACGCTCGAATTCGGCCCGTTTGGCGCCGTCCATGGCGGCCATCCGCCCTTCCCAGGCCGTGCGATCATCGCCGCCGCGGGCACCGGCGGCGCGCCACGCCGAAAGCACGTCGTCGGGAACGACGAAAGGAGCATGAGGCCAGTCCAGTTTTTCGCGGGCGCCGGCGATTTCCTCCTCGCCCAACGGCGCGCCGTGGGTGCTCGCGGTGCCGGCTTTGTTGGGGGCGCCGTAGCCGATAACGGTCTTGCAGGCGATCATTGACGGCGTATCCGTGCCCTTCGCCCGGCCGATGGCGGCGGCAATGGCGTCGGCGTCGTGACCGTCGACGGACTGAACGTCCCAGCCGGAAGCCCGGAAACGGGCCAGCTGGTCATCGGATACGGTCAAGTCGGTGGAGCCGTCGATGCAGATGGAGTTGTCGTCCCAGAGGACAATCAGCTTGCCGAGGCCCAGGTGGCCGGCGGCCGAGATCGCTTCGTGGCTGATGCCCTCCATCAGGCAGCCGTCGCCGGCAAGGACGTAAGTATAGTGGTCAACCACGTCGCCGCTGAAACGAGTGGCGAGCATTCTTTCGGCCAGCGCCATGCCGACCGCCATGGCGATCCCCTGTCCCAGCGGCCCGGTTGTGGTCTCGATGCCCTCGGCATGGCCGTATTCGGGATGACCGGCGGTTTTGGAGCCGAGCTGGCGGAAGTTTTTCAATTCATCGAGGGTGATGTCCTTATAGCCGGTGAGATAGAGCAGCGAATAAAGCAAAATCGAGCCATGGCCGGCGGAAAGCACGAAACGGTCGCGATCGGGCCATTTCGACGCCGCCGGATCGAATTTCAGGAAACGGGTGAACAATACCGTCGCCATGTCGGCCGCGCCCATGGGCAGGCCGGGATGGCCGGAGTTGGCTTTCTGCACCGCGTCCGCCGAAAGAAAACGGATGGCGTTGGCAAGGTCTTTGTGGCTAGCAGTCATTCCTGATCACCCTTTTAGATTGCATGATGGCCAAGCGCCGCCTTCACAATATGAAAAGTTATCATCAGTTGCGAGAGCGCCAACGGATGACTCAAGGCCTGTTCATTTGTTCCGTCGGTGAATTTGCCTACGTTCTCGCGCAAATGCACGGCCTCGGGAATCAGTTCCCAAAGCAAATCCTCCATCAGCTTGGCCCGTTTATCATCTATGTCGCCGGAAATATCGAGAACGTCCACCGGCTTGCCGTCGATATCCCGAGCCAATTCCAGGCGGAAGCCTTTCTTGTTGCCGGTTCCCAGGATCGGGGTCAGGTCCGGGTGCGGCAGGGTCGGCCTCAGGATATGACGGACGTTGAGATGGGCGCCGGTTTCCTGGTCATTGCCAATGGGTGGAAAAAAGCTCACTACCATGTCGGCGAAAGTCCGTTGCGGCTGAATGAATTCGCTGCTGCAGTTTTCCCGCCTTTTCAGTGAACGCATCACCGCGTCCGGATCATAGCCACGTTTTCCGCAGTCGCGCTGGACCTTCCATTTGACGCGCAAGTCCTCGTTTGGCTCGAGGTAAACCTTGACGTCGTAAGCGTCGCGCATGGACCGGGTAGCATAGCCGAGCAGGCCTTCGAAAATAATGTATTCCTTGGGCTCGGTGTAGACCGGCCGTTCCAAGGTGCCGCCGTCGTGGTTGTAGGTGGGCTTCAGGATCGGCTTGCCATCGCGCAACCGATGGATGTGCTGCTCGAGGATGTCGATGTAGTTGCACCTGGGGTCGAGCGCCGAAATGCCATTCTCTGCCCGCTCCACCCGGTCATACCTGTGGTAATGGTCGGTGCAGATGCTGAGCACCCGATCCGCGCCGAGAATATTGGCGATGCCGGCGGTAAGCGTGGTCTTTCCGGCGGCCGAATCGCCGACGATGCCGAGGATAATGGGTCGATTGATGCGCTTGAAAGGCATGCTGTGCTTTACCCCCCCTTAGGTTTGCTGTTTGCCCTGACTTTCGCGCCGGTGGAATGTGGTGAGGATTTGGCGCTCGCCGGATGGACCGGCGATCAGCAGGCTCTGGGTGGACTCGTGTTCACTCGAGCGCTCTACCCCCTCGAACAAAAGTCCGGTGGTGATGCCGGTGGCGGAGAAATAGACCTCGTCCGAGCGCACCAGATCCTCCACCGCGTACCAAGTCGAGGTATCCACGCCGGCTTTCGCGGCGGCGGCCGTTTCGGTCGCCAGCTGGGGATCGAAGCGGCCGGAAAATTCGCCGTCCATGGCGCGGATGGCGCAGGCGGAGATCAATCCCTCGCGGGTGCCGCCGGTGCCCATGAGGGCGTCAATCCCCGAGTTGGGTATGGCCGCCATCAGGGCGCCGGCGACATCGCCGGCCGGATAGAGAGCGACCCGCGCGCCGGCCCGGTGAATGCGCTCCACCAGTTCCCTGTGCCGCGGTTTTTCGAGGACGAAGACGGTCAACTCCGAAACCGGCTTGGCGAGGGCCTTGGCAAGTTCCGCGAGCTTGCTTTCCACCGGCGCCGCGGGATCGATCCTGCCCTTGGCGGCGGGAGCGGCGGCGAATTTTTCCATGTAAAAAGCTGGAGCCGGATCGAACAAGGTCCCTTTGGGGGTAAGGCAGATAACCGCCATGGCGTTGGTCATGCCCTTGGCCACATAGGTTATGCCCTCGACGGGATCGACGGCGATGTCGAATTCCCGCTCGCCGCCGAGAGCGCCAACGCGCTCGCCGGTGTTAAGGTTTCCGCCTTTCTCGTCCGCGCCTCCGCCGACGATGACGGTGCCGGAAATGGGAAGCTTCGCCAATTCCTCGTACATGGCCTTGACGGCGGCACGGTCGCCCTTGCCCCTGTCTCCGCGGCCAATCCATTGGTAAGCAGAGCGGGCGGCGGCCTCGGTTACCTTGCGCAAGGCGTAGACCAAAACCGGTCCGGCGTATAAATCGCCCGGCATGGATTGCGTGGCGTTCATTCGACGCAGTCTTTGAACATGTGATTTCCACCCGCTGTCCCGCGGCAAGGGGATAACATTCCGTCTGAAAAGGGCGGCTTTGTAAACACCCGCAAGGGGGGTGGCCACGACTCTTATGGGTAGGCTGCTTTTAACCCGAATATGGAGGAATACCCCCACTCTTTCAGGTGGCGGCGAAGCCCCGCCGGCATCATCGGTAATTGGCCGCGGCGCTGCCTGGGGAGGTCAGATAGCAGGCGACCGCTTGGGCGCGGTTCTGGACGTCGAGTTTGCCGTAAAGATTTTTAAGGTGGAATTTGACGGTGTTCAGGGAAATGCCCAGGTCGCTGGCGATCTGGGCATTGGTGTGGCCCTGGGCGAGGGCGGCCAAGAGTTCCCGTTCCCGTCCGGTGAGGCAGCCGAAAGGGTTGGCGCTCGGTTGGCTCAGGTCCATGAACGGGAAAGCCATGCGCCCCTCGGCAACCGCCAAAATGGTTTCCAGCAGGCGTTGAGGTGTTTCCATTTTCGAGCAAAATCCCGCTCCCCCCAACTGCATCACTTGGCGCGGCACATGGGGCGATGGATTGCCGGTATAGACCACTAACCGCGGCGCCTCTTGAAGCTCGCGAAAGGCATGCAGCACCTCGCGCCCGCCCATGTACGGCATGTCCCAGCCGATCACCCCGACATCGAACAACAGCCTGTTCACCGCTTCCATGAAACGTTCCCCGTCGGCGGCGATGGCAACCAGGGAAAAGCGTTCTTCTTGTTCGATCAATTGGGTCAGACCGTCTTGGACGAGTGGCGATTTATCGGCAACCACAATGTCGATGATCTTGTTGTCGTTCATAGCTGCCGCCATAAACTCCCTGAATGGGTAGGTACCCCCCCCGTTTCAATAGTGGCAAATCGTCCGTTTGGCAACAAATCCTTCGCAAGAACCAAGTCGCAAGAGCTCAAGCCAGGCGGCGAATGCGTGAAAGAATGAATCGAGGCCCTTCACACCCGCCATCAGTTGCGTTTGTCAGCCGAATGAAGAGGTTTATGGGCTGAATGAATTGTGTTATCCCAGATAAAAGAGATGACAAACCAAGGGAGGAAGCATTGACCAACAACCGCCTCGTCGCTCTCGCCGCCAGCGTCGCCGCCGCGGCGTTTTTGGCTTGCCCCGCGGCCGTTCAGGCCGGCGGCCAATTCAACGCTGCTCTCATCGCCAGCAACTGCGCCGTCTGTCACGGTCCCGGCGGCAACAGCGCCGGCTTCACGCCAAGTCTCGACAAGCTGACGAAAGAGGAGATCGCCGACAATCTCCGCAAGTTCAGATCGGGCGAGAAACCATCGACCATCATGCGCCGTTTCGCCAAGGGCTTTAGCGATGCCCAGGTCGATGCCATCGCGGCGCAATTGGGCAAATGAATGGGGGGAGAACAACAATGAGCAAGCATTCAGCGACCAGGAATACGCGCCGGGAATTCCTTCAACTCGTCGGCGCCGCCGGCGTCGTTTCCGCCTTGACCCTGACGGGCCGCGTTTCGTTGGCCGGATCAAGCGGCCGCGTTGTCGTTGTCGGCGGCGGTTTCGGCGGGGCGACGGCGGCCCGATACGTCAAGAAGTTCGATCCCGGCATCGACGTGACCCTGATCGAGCCCAACATCGAATATGTCACCTGCCCCTTCTCCAACGCCGTTCTCGGCGGCATACGGGAAATGACCGCCATCACCCATGCCTACAAAGGCCTCTCCAAGGCCGGCGTCAAGGTGCTTCACGACTCGGTCAGCGCCGTGGATCCGGTCAAGAAAACGCTTGCCACCAAGGGTGGCGACAGCATCGCTTACGACCGTTTGATCATGTCGCCCGGCGTCGATTTCCGTTTCGAGGACGTCCCCGGCTACGACGAGGCGGCGACGCGGATGGTGCCTCACGCCTGGAAAGCGGGACAGCAAACCGTCAACCTGCGCAGGCAATTGATGGCCATGGACGACGGCGGGCTGGTCATCATCGCCTCGCCGGGCAATCCGTTCCGCTGCCCGCCGGGGCCTTACGAACGCGCCAGCCTGATCGCTTATTACCTGAAACACAACAAGCCAAGGTCCAAGCTCCTGCTCCTCGACGCCAAGTCGAAGTTCTCGAAAATGCCGCTGTTTCTGGAAGGTTGGGCCATCCATTACAAAAATATCGAGTGGGTCGCCGGCGACAAGGGCGGCGAGGTGATCGAGGTCGACGCCAAAAACCGGGTGGCCATCACCGATTTCGACAAGCACAAGGCGGCGGTCTTCAATTTCATCCCGCCGCAAAAAGCTGGAGCCATTGCCCATGGCGCCGGTTTGACCGACAAATCGGGTTGGTGCCCCGTCGATTTCTCGACATTCGAATCGACAATCCACAAAGGCATTCACGTCATCGGCGACGCCGCCATCGTCACCGGAATGCCGAAATCGGGCAACGCCGCCAACAGCCAGGCCAAGGCCTGCGCCGTCGCCGTGGCGGCCTTGCTCAAGGGCGACGAACCGACGACACCGATGACCTCCAACACCTGCTACAGCCTGATCACGCCGGAGTACGGCATTTCCGTCACCGCCGTCTGGACGGCGAGCCCCGACGGCTACAAGAAGAACTCCGGCGGCGTCAGCCCGAAGGGCCAGGACGCGGCGTTCCGCAAGCTGGAGGCTACTTACGCCCGCGGTTGGTACGCCAACATCAGCCGCGACATCTGGGGATGATCGCCGGCGCCAAGTTCCGTTCCCGGGCGGGGGAGCGGGCCGGCGCCGATTTTTTCAACATGGATATGCTCTAATCCAGCCGCAATTCGACGGGACGAGCAACGGACAATGACCGAATCGGGACAAGACCCTTCCCCCGTCAAGGTCATGGTGGTCTGCGATAGCGATATCTCCCGGGAACTGTTGACGGAGGTTTTGGAATCCGCCCCCGGCATCACCATTGCCGCCAAGCCCCTCAACGGCTTTTTGGCCGCCAGCCGCCTCAAAAGCAGTGAAATCGATGTCGTGGTCCTGGACATCGGCATGAGTGAACTCGATGGCGTCGCCAACTTGCCGAAAATTTTCGCGGTTGATGTCAACGCGAAAATCCTCCTCGTCTCGACTCTCAGTTTCCGTAACGTCAAAGTCGGCATGGAGGCGCTGCTGGCTGGCGCGGCGGATTTCGTCTCCCTCCCCTCGCCGTCGCGCAGATTGCGAAAAATCAGTATCGATCACGCTTTGCGCGACGAGCTGGTGGTCAAGGTCGAGGCCTTGGGGCTGGCCCATCGGCGGTTGCGCCGCGGACGGCCGGCGACGGCCGTGGCCAAGAGGTCGTACGTCCTTAACAAGGCCAAGGCGGTACGCCCGAACGTTCTCGCCATCGGCGGCTCGACCGGCGGTCCAAAAGTCTTGTTGCAACTGCTCGGCCGCTTACCGGCGACGATCCGCCGCCCGATCCTGATCGTTCAGCACATGCCGCCCACCTTCACTGCCACCTTGGCCGCCAGCATCTCGAAACAGAGCTCCTGGCCATGCCGGGAAGCCGTCGATGGCGAGGAAATCCAGAATGGCAGGGCTTACATTGCTCCCGGCGGCGTTCACATGGTCATCGAGGCCGAGGGAACGCGGAAACTCATCCGTTTGAACGACGATCCGCCGGTTCACTTTTGCCGGCCAGCCGTCGATCCCCTGTTTTCCTGCATCGCCAAGGTTTACGGCCGCCATTCGCTGGCCGTGGTTCTGACCGGCATGGGCGAGGACGGGGTGAAGGGCTGCCAAGCCATTGTCGAGGCTGGTGGCGCCGTCATCGCCCAGGACGAGGACACCAGCGTCGTCTGGGGAATGCCGGGAGCGGTGGCCGCGGCGGGACTTTGCCGCGCAATCCTGCCGGCGAAAGAGATCGCGCCGTTCATGAGAGAGTACGCGACCCGAAGTTGAATGCGGATTCTAACTTTCCGACGATATGTTCCCGGTAGTTTTATCCATGGATCAACCCACCCATGGCGCCTTGCAATATTCGCCTTGCAGGGCGGCGAAGGCAACATAACAACCTGTCCGAAAGCCGGCTAGGTACCGGCGGCGGTTTGTTCGCCCGAGGGTCGTCATTCGTGAACGGGAAAGATCAGGGACCACCATTCCCAATGTGGTAAAGGGTTAGAGAGACATGCTCT
>DUZD01000065.1 GCA_013349695.1 Rhodospirillaceae bacterium | reverse complement strand
TTGGAACCGTGGAACTCAAGCTTCAGCCGGCGGTCAAAATCCAGCCTCAGAACCCCCTCTTTCGATTCACCCATCGGGTGAGCCATATCAACACCCCAAGTCTGTCTATAAAATAATGATTCTTATACCATAATCCGGGTGCGCTGTCGTCAAATTACAGGGTCATCTGGGCAATGCGGGTTAAAGCGAGAGATGCCGGCGTCAACGAGTTCTTGGTTAAGCCGATCTCGGCGAACACCCTTTTCGAGCGGATTGAAGCGCTCATCGAAAGACCCCGCCCGTTCGTCCGCCTCAAAGAAGGCTTTTTCGGTCCCGACCGCAGGCGCAAGTCATCGGATTCTGCTAAAGACGAGCGTCGCCGGGAGATGAAGAAAAAGAAAGAGAAAATGACTCAGGACGAGATCAACGTCTTGATCAACCCCCCCCCGAAGAGGCCGAATCGACGGCCATCGAGACGAAACCAGGCGGCGGCGGCAACACTGATGCCGCCGGCGCGTCCTGAAGCGCCACAGGGTCATTCGAAACACATCCCGCCGCTCAAGTAAGATACAAGGCCACCCCTCCCCCCTCTTCTTTCCGTAGGACTTGAAATTTTCTTAAGTAGAAAGTATCTTTATTGTAGATACATAAATCAAGAAGGATTGAATTTTGAGAACGCAGGTTTCGAAATGGGGCCATAGCTTGGCGGTGCGTATTCCACGCGCGTTCGCCGAACAACTCGGCGTTACGAACGGCTCCGCCATTGAAATTACAGCGACCAGCGAGCGCATTGTGCTGGAAAAACCGAAGTATACGTTACAGGGGTTGCTCGACGGCGTGACGCTTGAGAATCTACACGGCGAAACAGAGATCGGCGAGCCCATGGGTCACGAAGAATGGTAAGAAAGAAAGGGTATACCCCGGACAGGAGCGATATTGTTTGGCTGGAATTCAATCCACAAGCAGGGCGCGAACAGGAAGGGCGCCGTCCGGCGCTTGTGTTGTCGCCGAAGGCTTACAACCAGGCGACCAGCTTGGCGCTAATGTGTCCGATTACTAGTAAGGTTAAGGGCTATCCCTTCGAGACGCCGATACCCGACGGTCTGAAAGTGTCCGGCGTTGTTTTAACCGACCACCTTAAAAGTTTGGATTGGCGCGCCCGTAACGCCACTTTCGCCGACAAAGCGCCAGAGGGTGTAGTCGCGGACGTTCGATTGAAGCTTCATACCCTTATTTAGAGCCTATCCGAATAACTGGAGGCGTTTGTGATGAGACCAAATCAGGAGGACCGCAAGGCGCCGCTTCGCCGGCGATGCCGGCGCATCGGCAAGAAGCGGCAACGCCGCGGAGGCCTGATTTGGTCTCATCACAAACGCCTCCAGTTATTCGGATAGGCTCTTAAGTTGAGCCATGCCGGTGAAGGCGGTCAGGCCGCCCTTCTCATATACGACCTGATCAACTCCTCGGCGATCTGCACGGTGTTCAGCGCCGCCCCCTTGCGCAGGTTGTCGGCCACCACCCAAAGGTTGAGGCCGTTCTTCACCGTCGGATCCTTGCGGATGCGGCTGACATAGACCGCATCCTCGCCGGCGCACTCGGCGGGCGTGACATAGCCTTCGTCGGCGCGGCGATCGACGACGGAAATCCCCGGCGCCGCTCTCAGCGCGGCGCGCGCTTCGTCCTCGGAAACGGCTGTCGCGAACTCCACGTTCACCGCCTCGGCGTGGCCGATGAAAACCGGAACCCGCACGCAGGTCGCCGTCACCTGGATGTCGGGGTCGAGGATCTTCCTGGTTTCCGCGACCATTTTCCATTCCTCCCTGGTCGCGCCGTCGTCCATGAAGTCGTCGATGTGGGGAATGACGTTGAAGGCGATCTGCTTGGTGAACTTGTTGCGGAATTTATGGAACGATTCGTTGACATAAACGCCGCGGGTCTGTTCGAACAGCTCGTCCATGGCCTCCTTGCCGGCCCCCGAGGTCGACTGGTAGGTGGCCACCACCACCCGCTTGATCGGCGCCAGATCGTGCAACGGTTTCAGGGCCATGACCATCTGGATGGTCGAGCAGTTGGGGTTGGCGATGATGCCGCGCTTCCTGAAACCGGCAATGGCCTCGGGATTGACTTCGGGAATGACCAAGGGCACGTCCGGGTGCATGCGGTATTGAGACGTGTTGTCAACGACCACGGCGCCGGCGGCGGCGGCCTTGGGAGTGAATTTGGCCGAAACCGCGGCGCCGGGCGAGGACAGGACGATGTCGGTGCCGGTGAAGTCGTACTCGGCCAAGTTGCCGACGTTGAGCGTTTCCTCCTCGCCGTAGGAAAGTTCGACGCCGACGGAACGTTCGGATGCCAGCGCCACGGTTTCGCCGGCGGGGAACTCCCGCTCGGCCATGGTCCGGAGAATCTCGCGGCCGACGTTACCGGTAGCGCCGACGACCGCAACTTTGTAAGCCATGATCCGAAACTCCGAATTCCCCGACCCACCCCGCAAAGAGCCAGCGTCGGTTCACTTACGACTGTTGCCGTCGCATTGCAAGGGGAGGTCCGCCGACTCGGTGCCTTGCCCTATCCCGCCAGCTTGTCGAGTTCGCCGATGATGGCCTCTCCCATCACCGTCGTCGACACCCTGGCTTTGCCGGGCTCCATGATGTCGGCGGTTCTGAGGCCGCCGTTAAGCACGCTCTTGACGGCGGTTTCAATAAGATCGGCTTCGCCGCCCAAATCGAAGGAATAGCGTAGCATCATGGCCAGGCTCAACAGCGCCGCCGACGGGTTGGCCATGTCTTTGCCGGCGATGTCCGGGGCGGCGCCGTGCACCGGTTCGTAAAGGGCCGGGCGGCGGCCCTGGGAATCCGCCATCCCCAGTGACGCCGAGGGCAGCATGCCCAGGGAGCCGGTGAGCATGGCGGCCTCGTCGGAAAGGATGTCGCCGAACAGATTGTCGGTGACGATGACATCGAACTGTTTGGGGTTCCGCACCAGTTGCATGGCGCAGTTGTCGGCGTACATGTGGGAAAGTTCGACGTCCGGGAATTCCTCGTCGTGGACCTTTTGCACCTCCTCGCGCCACAGGGCGCCGCTTTCCATGACGTTGCTTTTTTCCGCCGAGCAAACCAGGCGCCTGCGCTTGCCCGCCAGCTCGAAGGCGACCCGTGCGACGCGCTGGATCTCCGGGCTGGTGTAGACTTGCGTGTTGACGCCCCGCCGGGTGCCGTCGGGGAGTTCCTCGATGCCGCGCGGCTCGCCGAAATAAACGCCGCCGGTGAGCTCGCGGACGATCATGATGTCCAGGCCCTTGACCACGTCCGGCTTCAATGTCGAGGCATCGGCCAGGGCGTCGAAGACGACCGCCGGGCGCAGGTTGGCAAACAGGTCCATTTCCTTGCGCAAGCGAAGAAGACCGCGTTCGGGCTTTTTCTCGAACGCCAAATCGTCCCATTGCGGTCCGCCGACGGCGCCGAGCAACACCGCGTCGGCGGCCATGGCTTCGCTCAGGGTGGCGTCGGTCAGCGGCGCGCCGTGGGCGTCCAAGGAAGCGCCGCCGACCAGTCCCTCGGCGACGTCGAAAGTCAAGGAGCGGTGCTTCGCCATCCACTCGATGACGCGCCGGGCTTCGGCCATCACTTCCGGGCCTATGCCATCGCCGGGGAGGATCAGCAGTTTTTTGTTTTTCCGGAGAGACATGGTTCGGGATTCCTTAAAAATTTTCCGTCAGGCGAAGAGCCATGGTTGGCTGGCTTTGTTTTGCTCCTCGAAAGCGTCGATTTTGCCGATCTTTTGCAAGGTCAGGCCGATGTCGTCCAAGCCTTCGAGCAAGCATTTCTTGCGGTACGGATCGATGTCGAAACGGATCACGCCGCCGTCGGCGCCGGTGACGGTCTGGCTCTCCAACTCGACGGCGAGGGTGGGATTGGCGCTTTTCCCGGCCTCTTCCATCAGTTTGTCGATCTTCTCTTGCGGCAGCTTGATCGGCAAAATCCCGTTCTTGAAACAGTTGTTAAAGAAGATGTCGGCGAAACCCGGCGCGATGACGCAGCGGATGCCGAAGTCGAGGATCGCCCAGGGGGCATGTTCCCGCGACGAGCCGCAACCGAAATTGTCGCCGGCGATCAATATGGCGGCGTCGCGGTAGGGCCGCTTGTTGAGCACGAATTCGGTCTTTTCGGAGCCGTCCTCGTTGTAGCGCAGCTCGTAAAACAGGCTCTTGCCCAGGCCCGTGCGTTCGATCGTTTTGAGGAACTGCTTGGGGATGATCATATCGGTATCGACATTGATCATCGGCAAGGGCGCGGCGACGCCGGTAAGCTTGGTGAACTTTTGCATTTTCTTCCTCTTGCTCTAAAGAACGCGTACGCTACTTTAATGGGCCTTCTCCGATAACAGCCTCAATTCTCGCTTGGAGTCGATGGCACAACTCGGCTTCTTTTTCCCAATCTATGCAATTGTATTGGCGAATATCGAAATGGAGATTCACCATATGATCTTTTCTGCAAGTATTTATCACGGATAAACCAAGTCCGGATGCAAAACCACCCTCGTAATAAACCCCACCTCTTTGCCCCGTAAAATCGGCCACTACAAATCTTGACCGACGAATTTCTGCAATTATTTCATCACAAATCTTATTGGCGTGCTCTTTCTGGTCGATACGAACAGCACGATAACCTGCGGCCGCAATCCCTTTTTTAAAACCTTCTTTCCAAGCACTGTCGAGTTCATTGGAAAACCACATCGCTACAAATGCTTGAAGGCTTTCCGGGTTTATAGCCTTAATTTTTTCGACCTTTTCCAACCCCAAAGGAGATAAAGCGATTCGACTACCAGTATGGTCTGGGTGAATACTTATTAAACTAGCGTCTTGAAGGTACTTGATCAGGTACTGATAAGCCTCCCTATCAAAAGTTCCTGAAGCTTGTACAAGTCGTTGCTCGGATCGAGGAAACCACTCGCCGAATTCACCAGTTTTCTTGTCCAATTCTATTAAAAAATTCTCCACGGTTTCGGAGAATGACTTTGGCGGGCGAGAAAATATGACGTCAAGATTCTGGGTGTTGATTACTGGTGATTCCCCAATAGCCTGATGATCAAATATCCACTGAAACAATTTTTTCTTTTTGGGCTGATCTGCGGTTTCAAGTTTTCGGAGCGCGTTACGAGAGATTTCGTAATGACTGCATTGTCCACATCCAATTGTCTCGCGATCTCCCGTAAGGGGCGCGCGACTAATATGCGGGGAATCGCAGATAGGACATTGGGTTGGTGGTTCAGCCATTTATTTAACGACGTTAAGACGCCTAATCCAACTCGCGGACGTCGGTCAGCTTGCCGGTCACCGCCGCCGCCGCCGCCATCGCCGGGCTCATCAGGTGGGTCCGGCCGCCACGGCCCTGGCGGCCCTCGAAGTTGCGGTTCGAGGTCGAGGCGCAGCGTTCGCCGGCCAGCAGCTTGTCGGCGTTCATGGCCAGGCACATGGAGCATCCCGGATCGCGCCATTCGAAACCGGCTTCGGTGAAAACCTTGTCGAGGCCCTCGGCTTCCGCCTGTTCCTTGATCAGGCCGGAACCGGGGACGATCATGGCGCCGACCCCCGGCGCCACCTTGCGTCCCTTGGCGACGGCGGCGGCCTGGCGCAAATCCTCGATGCGGCCGTTGGTGCACGAGCCGATGAAGACGCGGTCGATGGCGATCTCCCGGAGCGGCGTCCCGGGTTCGAGAGCCATGTACTCAAGGGCGCGGGCCATGGCCCGGCGCTTGCCGGCGTCGGCGGCCGCCGCCGGATCTGGCACCGCCGCCGAAATGGGCAGAGCGTCCTCCGGGCTGGTGCCCCAGGTGACGGTGGGCTCCAAGGCGCCGGCGTCGATGTTCACTTGCGCATCGAATCGCGCGCCTTCATCGGTCGCCAGGGTCCGCCAGAACCTCACGGCCGTCTCCCAGGCGGCGCCCTCAGGCGCCATGGGACGCCCCATGAGGTATTGAAAGGTGGTCTCGTCGGGGGCGATCAAGCCGGCCCGGGCGCCGGCTTCGATGGTCATGTTACAGACCGTCATCCGGCCCTCCATCGTCAGCTTGCCGATGGCTCGGCCCGAATACTCGATGACATGGCCGGTGCCGCCGGCGACGCCGATTTTGCCGATGATGGCGAGGATCAGGTCTTTGGCGGTGACGCCAAGGGGCAGGTCCCCTTCGATGGCGACGCGCATGGTCTTCGCCGGTTTTTGCGGCAAGGTCTGGGTGACCAGCACGTGCTCCACTTCCGATGTGCCGATGCCGAAGGCAAGCGCCCCGAAAGCACCGTGGGTGGCGGTGTGGGAGTCGCCGCAGACGATGGTCGTGCCGGGAAGCGTGAAACCTTGCTCCGGACCGATGATGTGGACGATGCCTTGGCGGATGTCGTCCATGGCGATGTAAGGCAGGTTGAATTCGCCGCAGTTGGTTTCCAGGGCCTCCACCTGGATGCGGGCTTGGCGATCGGCGATCCCGGCGGCGCGGTGTTTTGTCGGCACGTTGTGATCGGCGACGGCCAAGGTGGTTTCGGGCCGGCGGACCCGGCGCTTGGCGGTCCTCAGGCCCTCGAAGGCCTGGGGGCTGGTGACCTCGTGGACAAGATGGCGGTCGATGTAAATGAGACAGGTGCCGTCGTCGGCCACATCGACCACGTGGCTATCCCAGAGTTTGCCGAAAAGCGTTCGGGGCTTTGCCATGAGGCTTTGTTCATCGTGGCTTGTTCACCGCCGCGGCGCGAAGAGGCAAGGACCGCCGGGCAAACCGTCAATCCTTGCCGCTGGCTCGGGCGAAAAAGGATTTTTTCTTGCCGGCGGCCTTGGCGGGCTGCTCCGGTTTGGCGGCCTCGTTTTCGGGAGCGGCCGCCGGCGAAGCATTGCCGCTGCGTTTGGCTTTCGCCTTGGCGGCGGCGGCGGCGGCTTTTTCCCGGGCTGTCAGTTTGCCCGCGTAGCCGTCGGTTTTTTCGGCGATGCGCGCCCGTTTGCCGGTGCGCCCGCGCAGGTAATAGAGCTTGGCCCGGCGGACGTCGCCGCGGCGCACGACCTCGATGCCGGAGACCGCCGGCGAATAGAGCGGAAAAATCCGCTCCACCCCTTCGCCGGAGGCAATCTTGCGGACGGTAAAGGCTGAATTCAGGCCGCTATTTTTGCGGGCGATGCAGACCCCTTCATAGGCCTGGATCCGCTCGCGCGCGCCCTCGACGACCTTGACGCTGACCCTGATAGTGTCGCCCGGTCCGAATTCGGGGATCGGGCGTTCCCGGGCCAGTTTTTCGATTTGTTCTTTTTCCAGCTCTTCAATGACGTTCATGACCTGATTCCCTCGTCCTTCGCCGGCCCTGGCCGAATGGTCCGAGGCCTTAATCCGTTTCGATTCCTTATATACCGGGCCCACAGGTCCGGCCGCCTGGTCCGAGTCACCGCCTCGGCCTCGGCGAGCCGCCAGGCGCGGATTTTTTCATGGTGCCCGGAAGCCAGAATCTCGGGAACCGTCCGTCCCCGCCAAACCTGGGGCCGGGTGTAATGGGGATACTCCAGCAATCCGTTTTCGAAACTCTCCTCGGCCAGCGACTCTGGTTTGCCGATAACGCCAGGCAACAAACGCAGACAAGCGTCGATGAGGGCGATGGCCGCCGGTTCGCCGCCCGACAAGACGAAATCGCCGATGCTGATCTCTTCCGCCCGGTGTTCGTCGATAGCCCGCTGGTCGACGCCTTCGAAACGGCCGCAAAGCATGATCATTCCCGGTCCCTCCGCCAAGGCCCGGACCCGCGATTGCGTCAACGGCCGGCCGCGCGGCGTCAGGTAAATCAGCGGCAAAGCCTCGCCGTTCCCCCTCGCCGCGCCGATCGCCGCGGCGATGACATCGGCGCGCATGACCATGCCGGGGCCGCCGCCGAACGGGGCGTCGTCGACGGTGCGGTGTTTATCGCCCGCGAATGTGCGAATGTCCACCTTTTCCAGCACCCAGGCGCCATTCGCCAACCCCCGGCCGGCCAAGGACAGGCCGAGCGGTCCCGGAAACATTTCCGTAAACAGGGTCAGGACCTTCACCGTCCACGGACTCTCGCGGCCCATAACCGTCACTCCTCGTTGCCGTTTCCACCCTCCGCCGCGCCGCCGCCTTCAGGCTCGGAGGCCGGCAAAAGTCCGGGCGGCGGGGCGATCACCAGCCGCCCTCCGGCCAGATCGACCTCGGGCACGGCGGCGCGGGTGAAAGGCATCATCACCGTACCCAGCGGGCCGCCGCCGATCTCCAGATTGGCGCCGCCGCCGAAATCATGGACCGCCCGCACCCGGCCAAGAGTCCCGCCGCCGACCAGTTCGGCCCTCAAACCGACCAGGTCGGCATGATAATACTCGCCGTTTTCCGGTTCCGGCAGGGCCCGCCGGGGCACATGCAGCTTGAGGCCCTTCAAGGCCAAGGCGGCATCGCGGTCGCCGATCCCTTCGAGGCGGGCGATGACTTGGTCCTTGGCCCGGCCGGTGACGCGAAGCTCGAACGACCGTTTCCCCGTCTCGTCGCAGACCGGCCCGTAGGCGCCGATATCCCCGGGGTCGGCGGTGAAGCTCTTGATCCGGACCTCGCCCTTGAGGCCGCGCGCCCCGCTGACCACGCCGAGACAGATCAGAGCCGCCGCCGGGGATTTGCCGGGTTTGTCAGCGATCATGATCCTTTCAAGCCGAAGCCCTGCTTAACTGGCCGCTTTCTCCTCCTCGGCCGCCGCCGGTGCTTCGTCCTTTGGCGCTTCCGTTTTCGCCGCCGCCGCTTCCTCGGCTTGCTGCTGGCGTTCGATGGTCTTGGCCCTGGGCAAGTGCTTCTTGGTTTGCTCCGGAATCGCCGGCGCTTCCATCAGGCCGGCCCGAGCCAGCATCCTGGCGACCCGGTCGGTCGGCTTGCCGCCGACGCCCAGCCAATACTTGATCCGCTCTTCCTTCAACACCACCCGCTGGGGATGGTCCTTGGGAACCATCGGGTCGTAAGTTCCGACACGCTCGATGAAGCGGCCGTCGCGGGGGCTGCGGGAATCGGCGGCGACGATGCGGTAAAAGGGGCGTTTCTTGGTGCCGCCCCGGGATAGGCGAATTTTCAGCGACATGTTTTTGCGTTGTCCTTGTTCCGATGAGTTGAACTCTATCTTGAACCCAGCACGTATCGATCCCTCCGGCGGCTGGCGAGCCGTCAGCGCATGGGCGACAACGGCGGCATCATCCCCGGCGGCGGAGCGGCGCCGCCCTTCCGGCCTATTTTTTTCATCATCGTGGCCACCTGCCTGTAGCTCTTGAGTAGACGGTTGACCTCCTGCACCGAGGTGCCCGAGCCGCTGGCGATGCGCCGCCGCCGCGAACCGTTGAGAACTTTAGGGTTACTCCGCTCCCTGGCCGTCATGGAGAGGATGATCGCCTCCTGGCGGGCGATGTTCTTGCTGTCGACGTTGGCGTCGGCTATCTGACTTTTGATCTTGCCGAAGCCCGGCAACATGCCGAGAAAGCCCTTGACGTCGCCCATCTTGCGAAGCTGCTTCAACTGCTCGGCCATGTCGTTCAGGGTGAACTTGCCCTTGACCATTTTCGCGGCCATTTTCTCGGCGTCTTCACCTTCGATAATCTCGGCCGCTTTCTCGACCAGACCGACCACATCGCCCTGGCCGAGAATGCGCCCGGCGACGCGCCCGGCGTCGAAGTCCTCCAGGGCGTCAAGTTTCTCGCCCGTTCCCATCAGTTTGATCGGCTGTCCGCTGACCGCCCTCATGCTGAGCGCCGCGCCGCCGCGGGCGTCGCCGTCGACACGGGTGAGAACGATACCGGTGATGCCGATCTTGTCGTTGAACTCGGTGGCGAGTTTGACCGCGTCCTGACCGGTCAGCGCATCGGCGACCAGCAAGGTCTCGGTCGGACGGACCGCCTCGGCGATGGCGGCGGCCTCGGCCATCAGCTCGGAATCGATGTGCAGGCGGCCGGCGGTGTCGAGGATCAACACGTCGGCGCCTTCCTGGCGCGCCGTCAGCATCGCCCGCTTGGCGATCGCCAGCGGCTGCTCGCCAAGAACGACGGAGAGGGTCGGGACGTCCGCCTGTTCGCCGAGCAGGGCCAGTTGCTGTTGCGCCGCCGGCCGGCGAACGTCGAGAGACGCCATCAAGACCTTCTTTTTGTCGCGCCTTTTCAGTTTCAAGCCCAGTTTGGCGCAGGTCGTCGTCTTGCCGGAGCCCTGCAAACCAACCATGAGAACGGCGACGGGCGGAACGCCAGCCAGATTGATGGCGCCGCCGGCCGCCGCCGGCTGCTTCGCCGCGGCCGGGTCGCCGCCGAGCACCCGGACGAGATGGTCGTGAACAATCTTGACCACCATTTGGCCCGGGGTGACACTGCGCAGGACTTGTTGGCCGACGGCCTCTTCACGGATAGCCGCGAAGAGGTCCTTAACCACCGGCAAGGCGACGTCGGCTTCGAGCAAGGCGACGCGCACTTGACGCAGGGCGGTATCGACATCGGCTTCGGAAAGCGCGCCCCGCCTCTTGAGGCCGGCGAAGATGTCGCCCAAACGGCTGGTCAGGCTGTCGAACATGCGAAAGTTCACCCTTGGCGAAAGACAAAAAACGCCAGTGCGCGAGACTCGCGGACTGGCAGCGCCCCCCGCCGTTCCCTGGGAGACGTCGATTTCAAGCGGCGCACTCTATGGGCGGAGCAAGCCGCTGTCAAATGGACATTCCCCATGCCTCGCACGGCTTCCCCAACCTGGCGAGGACGGTGAGCCTGCCCGAACGGCCCGCCAACCATGAAAACTGAAGAATGACGCTATGAGGGCAGGGCGGCGGCGAATTTGTAGCCGCAACCGGTGATGGTAACGATCATCTCCGGGTTTCGCGGGTCTCGTTCGATTTTTTTGTGCAGGCGGCTGACGAGAACATCGATCATCCGCTCCGAGGCGGCGTCTTCGTCGCGGCTCACGACGTCGAGCAAATAAGCCCGGTTCAGCACGCGGTTTGGGGCCTTGACCAGGGCGACAAGCAAGTTGAACTCGGCGGAGGTCAAATGGATTTCGCCGCCATCCGGGGCGCTAAAGGTATGCCCGGCGACGTCCAGTATCCACCCCTCGAAGCGGTAGATTTCCTGTTTCGGCGGACGGTTCGCCGGCGCCGAACGGGTGCCGGCACGGTCCAACAGATTGCGCACCCTCAGCACCAGCTCCTCTGGATCGACGGGTTTGGTCAAATAATCATCGGCGCCAATCGTCAGTGCGGCGAGCCGGTCGCCGCGCCCTTTGCGGACGGTGAGAACAATGATCGGAAGGCTCGACCGGGACCTGACTTGCCGGGCCAGGGTCAGGCCGTCCTCGTCGGGCAGGTTTAGATCCAACAGGATCAAGTCAATGGCTTCCTTGTCGAGAACGGCGTGCATTTCCTTGCCGGTGACGGCAAGGCTGGTTTTGAACCCTTCCTTGTCCAGATAAGCGGCGAGAAGCGCCTGAACGAACTCGTCGTCCTCGACGATAAGGAGATGATGTTTCATCGCTGGACGGCGATCCACCATGCAAGCTGAATCCCTGTCACCCGCCAGGGTTGGCCTTGAACGGGCGGCCGGGGAAACCTGTAACAAGCGTTAACATCGCATTCACATCTTATTCATCCGGACGCAACATCAACCCATTAGCTTCATTTGGACAACAGTTCAAACGTTCCGCGCAGCGCCGTTGAAACCGGATGGAGC
>DUZD01000064.1 GCA_013349695.1 Rhodospirillaceae bacterium | reverse complement strand
GCCTCTTGGCAAGGCCCCGCCCGCCACCCCTGGCATCAAGGCCACGGAGCCCTTCATTCCTCCTTCGCCTGCTAAACCAGCGGTGGAAGGGGGAGCGAGGGAAGCCGATCCTTTCGCCGCCGCCGCCATGATGAACGGCCCCAAGAAACGGGAAAACAAGGCGGACCCGGAACGAATCGGCACGGAACGAATCGGCACGGAACGAATCGGCAAAAAGGGGCTAAGCCTATTCGAAAGGGTGACCGGTACGGGTCTGGCCGCTAAAGCCAAGAAGGCCGCCAACATCGCGAAATCGAAATACACCTCTTCCGCGGTGGCGGCGAAACGAGGCATGGCGATAAAACCGGCTCAAGAAACGGACCGGGGAAAGCAAGGCGGCCCCGGCCTCCAGGACCGGCTCGCCACCAGCTCGGCCGAAGAAGATTTGCTAGAGATACCAACCTTTTTACGCCGCCAAGCGAATTGACAGTAAAGGTCCAGGAATACGTAACAATTGGTAACAAAGAGTGATTTGAATGCTTCAAGGGATGTTGATAGACAGGCCCTTGAAGCATTTTTTTAATACATTGGAAAGGTTTACCCATTAACAATCTATAAAAGAGATAGTTTTAGGTATTTGTGTTTTTTCACATAAAGATTAAGAAGGAAAAGATGGGGGTTTTAAAAGGTAATCGTAAGTCGGTTAGGGGGTTCAACTTAGTCAGTACCGCCCAACAAAGGACCCTGAAAAATCCCATAAGCTGCGCCGGGATCGCTCTTCATTCCGGCATTAAGGTTTCGATGGTGCTCGGGCCGGGTGAACCCGGCAGTGGCATTGTCTTCAAGCGCACCGATATTGCCGGCGGCGGCGCTTTTATTCCGGCAACCTGGGAGCGGGTGGTCGATACCAACATGAGCACCACCCTTGGCAATGATGACGGTGTGACGATCGGCACGGTCGAACACTTGATGGCGGCGCTGGCGGGATGCCGCGTCGATAACGCCGTGATCGAAGTCAATGGTCCGGAAATTCCCATCATGGACGGCAGTTCCTGGCCTTTTATATTTCTTCTTGAATGTGCGGGTATCGTCGAACAGGATGCCCCACGCAGTGTTATCCGAATCAGGAAACCGGTTACCGTCAGGGATGGCGACTGTGTCGCCTCGCTGGTTCCCGGCAATGGGTTTTCTCTCGCCTTCGAGATCGAGTTCGACAGTCCCGCCATTTCCCGCCAATCCATCTCCATCGGTCTAGGCAACGGGGCCTTCAAAAAAGAACTGGCCCGCGCCCGCACTTTCGGTTTGCTGCACGAGGCCGAGCGACTGCAAGCTTCCGGCATGGCCCTGGGCGGTTCCCTCGACAATGCCGTCGTAATCAGTGGCGACAGAGTCCTCAACGAGGACGGCCTGCGATACGATGATGAATTCGTCCGTCATAAAGCCCTGGATGCCGTCGGCGACCTTTATCTCGCCGGCGCACCCATCAATGGCCATTTCAGCGGCATTTGTTCCGGGCATGCCACCAACCACCGGCTGTTGCAAAAACTCTTCGCCGACAATGATTTCTGCTGCCATGACCTCTTTCCCGCCGACGAGGCGGATGACATGGAGGCCGCCTGGACCGGGGGTTCGGTGGCGACGGTCGGCGCCACCGCTTAATACCGCCGCTTCACCTTTATCGATTTTTCCGCCGCCCGGCTTTTTGCCGGGTGTTCCAGTTTGTAGAAGTTGCATTGGCCCGGTGCCGCTGTGATATGATTGGGCCGTGATGCTGGAACGTTTTCCGTTTTCCTCTCCGACCGGACGTATTGCGCCGCTGAAACGGTTGGTTACGCTGTTGGCGCCTTTTCTCCTCGTCGCTTGCATGGAAGAGGAGGAGCTGGGATACGTCGAACGCCCGGTGGACCAACTGTACAACGAGGCAATGGATACCCTTGATCAACGTTTTTACAACGACGCCGCCCTCATGTTCGATGAGGTGGAGCGCCAGCATCCTTATTCGACCTGGGCAACGAAAGCGCAATTGATGGCCGCCTACAGCCTCTACCTGGACAACAATTACGACGAGGCCATCTTTGCCCTCGATCGTTTCATCCAACTGCATCCGTCCAACCACGATGTCCCCTATGCTCATTATCTGAAAGCTTTAAGCTACTACGAACAGATATCCGACGTGACCCGCGACCAGAGAATGACCGAGCTGGCTCTCAAGACCTTCAACGAAATCATCGCCCGTTACCCCAAAAGCAAGTATGCCCGTGACGCCAAAATCAAGCTCGACCTGACCAACGGCAACCTGGCCGGAAAGGAGATGGAAATCGGACGTTATTACCTCAAGCAGAGGCACTACCTGGCCGCCATCAACCGTTTCAAAACGGTGGTCGATAATTACCAGACCACCATTCACGTGCCCGAGGCCCTGCACCGGCTGACCGAGGCCTATCTGGCGCTGGGCATCAAGGAGGAGGCCCAGAAAACGGCGGCGGTTCTGGGACACAATTTTCCAGGAAGCGAATGGTATATCGATTCTTACGAGATGGTTGAGAAAAAACAGATTCGCCCAAAAGAGAAAGCCCCGTGGTATAAGCTTGGGACCCCCGGCCAACCTCTCCAGGAGGAACCGACCCAGCCCAAGGACAAAGAAGCCTGGTATAAGTTATGGTAGGCGGTCACTGGGAGTAAGTACTGGATTGTCGGGATGCTGCGTACTTTGACCATCCGCGACGTCGTCCTCATCGACCGTCTGGAAATTAACTTCCATTCCGGTTTATGCGTGTTGACCGGCGAGACCGGCGCCGGCAAATCGATCCTGCTCGATGCCCTGGGCCTGGCTTTGGGGCGTCGCGCCGACGCCCGTCTGGTCCGCCATGGCGCCCGGCAGGCTCTAGTGACGGCGGAGTTTGCGGCGCCGCAAACGGGTCCGGTTCGCGAAATCCTGGCCGAGCAGGGCATTGTCGGCGGCGACGGCATGCTCTTGCGCCGGGTGCTCACCGCCGACGGCCGCTCGCGCGCCTTTGTCAACGACGTGCCGGTAAGCGTCTCCTTGCTCCAACGGCTTGGCGAAGCCCTGGTCGATGTGCATGGCCAATTCGAAAGCCAGAGATTGCTCAATCCGGCCGTCCATCGCCGCCTGCTCGATGCTTACGGGGACTTGAATTCCCTTGTCGAAGCGACGCGGCATGCTTTCGCCGCCTGGCGGCGGGCCGCCGATGCCCGGGCGCGGGCGGCGGCGGAATTGGAAACGGCACGCCGCGACGAGGAATACTTGCGTCATGCCGCCGATGAGTTGGCCGCCCTGAAGCCCGAACCGGGAGAGGAGGAGACGCTCGCCGTCCGGCGCTCGACGATGATGCAGGGTGAAATGCTGCTCGAGGCCATGAACCAGGCGGTGGCGGAACTGGAACATGGAGGCAGTGCCGAGGGAGCGGTACGCAGCGCGCTCCGCCATCTTGAACGGGTGTCCGCAAAGTTCGAAGGACGCCTGGACGCGGCTTGCGCCGCCCTCGACAAGGCCGCTTCCGAGATCGCCGAGGGAATGGCGTTATTGGAAAAAGCAAGCTCCGAGACAGACCTGGATCCGCGGAGCCTAGATCTTGTCGAGGAACGATTGTTCACTCTCAGGGCACTGGCCCGCAAACACAACACCGATGTCGACGGCCTCGCGGCCTTGCAAGAGACATTGGCGGCGCGGCTTGCGGCGCTGGAAGACGGCGGCGCCAAGGTTGAACGGCTGCAACGCGGGGAGGCGGAATCGCGGGCCGCTTTCGCCGCGGCCGCGGGCAGGTTGACCGAGGCGCGCCACCAAGCGGCGGCCCGGCTCGATGCCGCCGTCGCCGGCGAACTGGAGCCTCTGAAACTGAGCAAGGCCGTATTCACCACCCTGATCGAACCCCTCGAAAAAAAGGATTGGAGCGAACATGGTTGCGACCGCGCCGCCTTCGAGATCGCCACCATTCCGGAAGCGCCGCCGGGGCCGCTCAGCAGAATTGCCTCGGGCGGCGAACTGGCGCGTTTCATGCTAGCCCTGAAAGCGGTTTTGGCCGAGGCCGATCCCGTTCCGACCATAGTTTTTGACGAAGTGGACAGCGGCATCGGGGGAGCAACCGCCGCCGCCGTCGGCGAACGCCTGGCTCGGCTGGCCGAGCAAGCCCAGGTTCTGGTCGTCACCCATTCGCCCCAGGTCGCGGCCCGGGGAGCCCATCACTGGCAGGTCTCGAAACAAGAGACGCGGGGCGGCGCGGTGGCGATGGGGGACGGGAATCCTGCCCGCGGTCCGGGCATGCTGACCACCGTCGATGCCCTGACGAAAGACGCCCGCAAGGAGGAAATCGCCCGCATGCTGGCCGGCGCCAGGATCACTGACGAGGCCCGCGCCGCCGCCGGCAGCCTGCTGCATGGCCGCCAGCCGTGAGCCGCGCCTTAAGGGATATCCCGGAAGCGGATTTGACGGCCCTGGAGGCGGCGGCGGAACTGCAAACCCTGGCCAAGGAAATCGCCGGGCACGACGGCGCTTATCACCAGGACGACGGGCCTCGTATCATCGACGCCGAATACGACGCGCTTCGCCGCCGCAACGACGCCATCGAAGAACGCTTTCCCCAACTTGTCGGCGCCGACAGCCCGTCGAAACGGGTCGGCGCCGCCCCTGCCGGCGGATTCGCCAAAGTCGCCCATGCCCGCCCCATGCTGTCGTTGGGCAACGCCTTCGGCGCCGATGAATTCAAGGATTTCGTCGGCCGCGTCAAAAGGTTCCTTGGCCTCGGCGAAGACGAGCCCGTGGATATCGTCGCCGAGCCGAAGATCGATGGCCTGTCGGTATCGCTGCGATACGAAAAGGGCCGATTTGCCTTGGGCGCGACCCGCGGCGACGGCGCCACCGGCGAAGACATCACGGAGAACCTGCGGACGCTGGACGACATTCCCGAGGCCATTACCGGGGCGCCGGCGGTGCTGGAGGTGCGCGGTGAGGTCTACATGGCCAAGGGCGATTTCGAGGTCTTGAACCAGCGCCAGAACGAGGCCGGCAAAAAAGATTTCGCCAATCCGCGCAACGCCGCCGCCGGCAGCTTGCGCCAGCTCGATCCGTCGATCACCGCCAGCCGGCCGTTGCGATTCTTCGCCTACGCCTGGGGCGAGGTCAGCGAAGCCGTGGCCGATAGCCAGTGGGGATTCCTCGATCGGTTGCGGGAATGGGGATTGCCGACCAATCCGCTGGCGGAATTATGCCAAGACGTGGAGCAATGCCTGGCCTATTACCGGGATACCGAGGGCAAGCGCGCGAAACTGTCTTACGACATCGACGGCATCGTCTATAAGGTCAACCGCATCGACTGGCAGGAGCGCCTGGGCCAGGTCAGCCGCGCCCCGCGCTGGGCCACCGCCCACAAGTTCCCGGCCGAGAAAGCGCGGACCCTCGTCAAGGATATTCAAATTCAGGTCGGGCGCACCGGCAAGATGACACCGGTAGCGGAACTGGAGCCGGTCAACGTTGGCGGCGTCGTTGTCTCCAGCGCGACACTGCACAACGAGGACGAGATCGCCCGCAAGGACATCCGCGAAGGCGACACCGTGGTCGTGCAAAGGGCCGGCGACGTCATTCCGCAGGTCGTCGAGGTGGTGCTGGAGGAACGCCCCGACGACAGCCGACCCTTTGCCTTTCCGCGAACTTGCCCCGAGTGCGGCAGCCTGGCGGTGCGCGAGGAAGGAGAAGTGGCGCGGCGCTGCGGCGGCGGCTTGGTTTGCCCGGCGCAGGCGACGGAAAGGCTCAAGCACTTCGTGTCCCGCGACGCCTTCGACATCGATGGCTTGGGAGGAAAACATATCGGCGCCTTTTGGAAAGACGGGTCGATCGAGACCCCGGCCGACATCTTCCGGCTCCGCGACAAAGCCGAGGCCATCGAGAACCGCCAGGGCTGGGGCGAAAAATCGGTGGAAAACCTCATCGCCGCCATCGACAATAAGCGCCGTCCCCCGCTGGACCGTTTCATCTACGCGCTCGGCATCCGCCAAGTTGGCCAAGCGACGGCACGGCTGCTGGCCAGGCAGTACGGCTCGCTCGCCGGCTGGCGCGAGGCGATGATGGCGGCCCTGGACAGGGACTCGGACCCCCACCGCGAGCTGGTCGACATCGACGGCATCGGACCGGTTGTCGCCGCCGCCATCCTGGTCTTCTTCGCCGAGCAGCATAACCGGGACGTGCTCGACGACCTCGAGGAAATGCTGGCGGTCGAGGATTTCGCCACCCCCGAAGCCGCCGCCTCGCCGCTCGCCGGCAAGACGGTGGTCTTCACCGGCAGGCTCGAAACCATGAGCCGCGGCGAAGCGAAAGCGAAAGCCGAGGGGCTGGGCGCCAAGGTGGCGGGCGCGGTGTCGAACAAGACCGATTACCTGATCGTCGGCTCGGATGCCGGCGCCAAGGCCAAAAAGGCCGGGGACCTGGGGATAGCGACTCTGAGCGAACGGGAGTGGTTTGAGTTGATCGGCTGAGGCTGGCAGTTCTCGCAAGGCCACGCGGAAGGGATGCCGCCTGGGAACGGATCAGGTGCTCTCGAAGTCCCTTTTCCTAAACAGCGCGACAAGCTCGATACCCTCTTTTCGAAGGTTCCGTTCGGCTCCCTCCAAGCGATCAACGATGGCAATCGCCTTGCCGACACGGCACCGGCGATCTCTTACAGCTTTGACCGCTTCGAGAACCGAACTTCCCGTGGTCGTCACATCGTCGAAAATGATCACGTTCGAGCCATCTTGCAGATGGCCCTCGATCTGTTGCTTCGTGCCATGTTGCTTTGTGGCTTTTCTGACGAAAAAGGCTTTGATCGGACGATCGGGGTGACTCTTGACGCACAGAGCCGACACCAACGGCACGGCTCCCATTTCAAGCCCGCCGATAGAATCCACTTGCTCTTGCGCAAGGATTTCCAGCATGAGTTCCGCCACGAGATTGGCGCCTTCGGGATGCAACATTGTCTCTTTCATGTTGAAATAGATGTTGCTGGTCCCACCGGAAGCGAGTTCAAAGGCTTCCCCTTTGCGTACCGATTCCGCGGCGATGATTTCCTGGAGGCGTTTGCGTTTGCCGTTCTGAAACGGCGCCTGTTCAGTAGCCACAACGCTCAACATGTGGTCCATGCCTCCGCAATCGATGACTGGAACCCTCGGCTGACGACGATAGGCCGTATAACAATATGTAGGAGCACATAAACATCATCCCACAATATATGGCCAAAGGCGAGAGAACAATAACCAAATTTCGCGGCCTTGTCACCCGCGGAACGATAGCAGGAGAACGCGCCTTCGGGGTCAGGCTCGGGCCGCCGCCGCCGGTTTTCGGCTCATCTCCGCGAAGTCCGCTTGCGAGCCGGCCAGAATCACCCGGTCGCGGCCCTGGTTTTTCGCCGCGTAAAGTGCGTCATCGGCGGTGGTGGTCAGCAGTTCGGGCGTGGCGATGGCGGGGAACGTGGCGACGCCGCAACTGAAGGTGACGTAAAATTCGTCGTTCTTGGCGATGTGGCGGATCTGTCCGAAAGCGGCGCGGATCCTGTTCATCAGCCGCCCTGCGTCGGCGCCTTCGGTGTTGGGCAGAATGACGGCGAACTCCTCGCCGCCGTAGCGTCCGATGATGTCGGTTTTACGCAGGCGCTGGCCGAGGACCCGGGCCAACACCTTGATCACCGTGTCGCCGGCCCAATGGCCATGGCTGTCGTTGACGGATTTGAAAAGGTCGATGTCGATCATCGCGAAGGCCAGGGGCTGGTTTTCACGCTGTCCCCGATAGACCTCGGTTTCCAGAAGTTCCTTGATCTTGCTGTGGTTGACCAGCCCGGTCATGCCGTCCCGCGAAATCAGCGAATCGAATTGGCGGGCCCGTTCGGCGCGCGATATCAGCGACGAAATCAATAGATCGGTCCGCACCGGCTTGGCGAGAAAATCATCGCCGCCGCTTTGCAAGGCCAATAACCGTCTGCCGTATGTCGATTCGCTGGTCAGAAAGACGATCGGAATGCGGAAAAAGTCTTCCTTCTGGCGAATGACGCTGGCCAGCTCGATGCCGTTGCAGTCGGGCATGTTGATGTCCATCAGGATCAAATCGGGGCGGAATTCGAAAAGCGGTTCCATGACCCGCAAGGGATGGGTGACGATTTCGACGATCATCCCCGCCTTTTCCAGCAGCAGCTTGTAGAACTCCGCCAGGGCCCGGTCGTCATCGACGATGAGAATGCGGTAGGGGTCGTTTTCCTTGGCCGCCGTCATTTTGTCGAGGGCTTCGACAATGCGGGTGATGTCCAAGGGTTTGCTGAAATAGCCATGCGCCCCGGCGCGCACCGCTTGCAGCCGGCTGACCAGGTCGTCGCGCCGGCTGAGCACGATGGCCGGCGACGAACATGCCCGGAGGATGTCGTCGAGCGCCTCGATGCCCGCCAACTCGCCATCGGGCGGGATGATGTCGAGAATCAGCGCCGCCGGAGGGGTCTTCTCGGCGGCACGCCTTAAATCCGAGGCGTTATGGAAAACCCGCGCCTGGTAACCATGATGTTCCAGCTGCGAGGTCAGATCCGAGGCCAGCTCCTCGTCGTCTTCGAGGAGAAAGACGGTTTGGTTTTCCCCGTCTTTGGGCTGGTCCTGCTCCGCCCGCCCGATATCGATGCCGCTGGAGGCGGGCGCCTCTGGCTTGGCGGCGGATTGGCGCAGGCGTTCCATCAACGCCAGGATTTGCCAGCGTTCCTTGTCGTTGGGGAGGCGCTTGTCCTCGGCGATGTCGTGGAGCAGCTTTTCCAAGACCGACGCCGATTCGCTGACGGCGGGAAAGCCGAAGGAGCCAGCCGAACCGGCCAGGCGGTGGACGGGAAAAATCAAGGCCTCCAGGGCCGGCGGCGCATCGTCTTCGCTTTCCGCCTCGAACAATCGCAAGCGGGCGACTTCAATCTCGCCGATCTTGGCGCCGAGCTTGCCGACGAACAGTCGTCTGACGGCGGCAAGCTTGTCGTCGAGGGAGGTGTTTCCCTCAGTCATGGTGATGCTTCCAGATGGCCTCGATCTTCTCGCAGAGCTCGACGGGATCGAAAGGTTTGCTGATCACGTCGATGGCGCCCAGCCTGATATATTCAGCGACTTCGTGAGGTTGGCTTTTGGCGGTCAGGAAGATGACCGGGATGTTGATGGTTTCGGGCATCTGGCGAAGCCGTTGCAGCGTCGTCGGGCCGTCCATTCCCGGCATCATCACGTCGAGAAGGATCAGGTCCGGGGATACCAGGGGCGCCTTGTCCAAGGCTTCTTGTCCCGACGAGCAGGGCGTTACCTCGAACTCGCCGATATCCTCGAGCGACATGACGCCGATTTCCTGGATGTCGAGATCGTCTTCAACGAGAATGATTGTCTTGAGAGCTGGAACTGGCATGATTTTCCCTCCATTAATCCACTTCCGTACGCCGGCCGACGGCCGCTTTCCGGTCGATGATATGGGTCATTGTCGCCAACAACTGGTCCATCGAGGTGCGCGACTTGATCATCACCGCATCGACCTTGCGGGCGATCTCGCCGGGCACTTCCTGGCCGGTGAACAGGACCACCGGCAGATTTTCGCCGCCGCCGCCGAGGCCGGGAAGCAGGTCGAGGCCGTTGCCGTCGGGCAGGCCGATGTCGAGAAGCATGAGATCGTAGGTATCGCTTTTCAGCATTTCCCTGGTCTTGCTAAGCGTTTTGGCGCTTTCGATCACCGCCCGCTCGGCGAGCAGGCTGGCGATCAGTTCGAGCACGTCGGCGTCGTCCTCGACGTGGAGGATCCTCGGCTTCTCCGATCCGCCCCCGAAGGCCGCCCGGTCGACCGCCGCAAGCAGGCGGTCCCGGTCGATCGGCTTGGCCAGCCAATCGACGACGCCGGCGACGTCGCCGTTGATTTCCAAGTGGCCGCTTTCGGCGCGGGCGGAGACGACGACGATCGGCAGGTCGCGGGTTTTCTCGTCGGCGCGCAGCTCGTTCATCAAGGTCAGTCCGTCGATGTCGGGCAACATCAGGTCCAGGGTCATCGCCGAATAGTCGTTGGCGGCCAGCATCTCCTTGGCCATGGCGGCGGTGTAGGCGACGTCGCAGGTGACGCCGTTCTGCTCCAGCATCATCTTCAGCAAGGACGCCGCGTCCGGTTCGTCCTCGCAGACGAGGATGCGGCGCTTGCCGTCCGCCGCCGCCTCGCGGACCGGCGTTTCGGCTTGCACCTGCCATTCCGGCAGCTCGAAGTAAAAGGTCGTCCCGGCTCCCGGCTTCGTTGTAAAGCCGATGCCGCCGCCGTGTTTCTCGACGATGGCCTTGGCGATGCTCAAACCCAGGCCGGTGCCCTCCCGCCGGCGGGTGGAGGACGAATCGGCCTGGGCGAACTTGCCGAAGATGCGGTCTTGAAATTCCTCCGCTATGCCCGGACCGTGATCGGCGATCTCGACGCGGACGTTGTGGCCGGCGCGGCCGACCTTGACCTCGACCATTTCCCCTGGCGGCGAGAATTTGGCGGCGTTCGACATAAGGTTGGTCAGCACCTGGGCGATCCGGTCTTCGTCGGCGTAGATCATGACCCCGGCAAGGCTCTCCTTGAGCACCAGCATGACCGAGAACTTTTGCGCGTAAGACTGGTTGGCCTCGATGGCCTGCCGCACCAGGGGCATGATCTCCACGGCCTTGAGGTTGAAAACCATCTTCCCGGATTCGATCTTCTCGATGTCGAGGATGTCGTTGATCAGACGGACCAGGCGCCGGCAGTTCTTGTCAGCGATGCCGATCAGGTTCTGGTGTTTTTTCGAAAGCTCCTTGGGCATGGTCTTGGTGATCAGCGAGAGCGACCCCTGGATCGACGTCAGCGGCGTGCGCAGCTCGTGGCTGACGGTGGAAATGAATTCGTTTTTCATCCGGTCCACTTTCTTGCGGTCGGTGATGTCGCGGCAGATGCCGACGAACCGCTTCCTCCTGGCGATGTGCATTTCCGAGACCGCCAGGTCCATGGGAAAGATGTATCCGTCCTTGCGCATCCCCTCGACCTCGCGGCCGATGCCGATGATTTTCCGCTCGCCGGTTTCGAGGTAATTGCGAAGGTAGCCGTCGTGCTTGGCATGGTAGGGCGGCGGCATGAGGATGTTGACGTTCTTGCCGACGACCTCGTCCCGGCGATAGCCGAAAATCTTCTCGGCGGCCGGGTTGAAGCTCTCGATGGAGCCACTTTTGCCGATGGTGATGATGGCGTCGACGGCGTTGTCGACGACGGCGCGGATGTGGGTCTCGCTGTCCTTGAGGTCCTTCGTGCGCTTGTCGACAAGAGCGGCGATCCTGGTTTCCCGGCCGATGGCCAAAACCAATAGGACCGCCATCAAAGCGGTGAACAGCAGCCCGGCGGCGAAGGCGGCCCAGGACACCCAGGTGGAAGCCCCCGCGAAGAAGCCGGGGATGGGCCGGTAAATGATCGTCCACTGGCGGTCGCCGACTGGAAATGAGGCCGATGGGTATGCGCCGCCGCGAATTTGTTTCTCGGGTTCAGGCTCGGCGGAGCCCTGGCGAAGGCGCGAAGGGTGGAAATAGATGAGCTGGCTGCCGGCAGGCACGCTGTCGTCGAAGAGATAGATGTCGATTCCGCCCGGCCGTTGATACTTCGTCAAGGCGCCCTCGAGCACATCGCCGACGCGGTAGACGCCAAGGGAGAAACCGGCAAGGTTCCGGCGGCGCAGTTTCGCCGTATTGTGCGGCAATTCTTTGCCGAAGACCGGCAGGAAGGCGAGGAAACCATACTAATCGCCGGTTTCCTGGACCAGTTTAATAGGGGCGCTGACGGA
>DUZD01000063.1 GCA_013349695.1 Rhodospirillaceae bacterium | reverse complement strand
TGAAGGGATCGGCGGGCATGTACCGGTTACGCGAGGAACTGCTGATGCGGGTTGGCGCCGCCGCCGCGCCGGCCAGGGTTCAGGATGTCCTGTTCAAGGAAATGCTGGTACAATAAGATTTTATAACCGACGGGATCGATTGCCATGACAATTGCGGACGACGAAGCTGATCCAGATGCGGTGATCGAATCGTCCTCGGCCGACAATGACAAAAGCGGCGACGGCGAAGAAAACAGTGATCAAGACGATCTCGCCGCCGAATGGGATGCCATGGTCAGTGGCGAAGAAGGCGAGGGCGATGGCGCCGGAGCAGATATGGAGAGCCCTTCCAGCGCCGGTCAATCCACCCGCGTTCTCAATCAGGACGAGATCGATAGCCTGCTCGGATTCGATGACGACCACACTCCCGGCGCCGACCAGACAGGCATTCAGGCCATTCTCAACAGCGCTTTGGTTTCCTATGAACGGCTGCCCATGTTGGAGGTGGTGTTCGACCGTTTGGTGCGCCTGATGTCGACGTCCTTGCGCAATTTTACCTCTGATAACGTTGAAGTTTCCCTCGACAATATCGCCTCCATCCGTTTTGGAGATTATTTGAACTCCATTCCGCTGCCGGCCATGTTGAGTGTGTTCAAGGCCGAGGAATGGGACAATTTCGGGCTGATCACCGTTGATTCCTCTCTCATATACTCGATCGTCGACGTCCTTTTGGGTGGTCGCCGCGGCACTGCGGCGATGCGCATCGAGGGACGCCCTTACACGACCATCGAACGGAGCTTGGTCGAGCGCATGGTTCACGTCATGCTGGGCGATCTGTCGGCCGCCTTCGAGCCTTTGAGCCCGGTGACTTTCCGTTTCGACCGACTCGAAACCAACCCCAGGTTCGCGACCATCTCGCGGCCGTCGAACGCCGCCATCGTGATCCGCCTGCGCATCGACATGGAGGATCGCGGCGGCCGGATGGAAATGCTTTTGCCTTATGCGACGCTGGAACCTGTACGCGAATTGCTGCTGCAGATGTTCATGGGCGAAAAGTTCGGCCGCGATTCCATTTGGGAAACTCACTTGGCGAATGAGCTGTGGCTTACCGAGATCGAATTGGAGGCGATCCTCGATCAACAAACGATGAAACTGAGCGACGTTTTCGCCCTCCGTCCCGGCTCGCAGATCATGTTAAGCGCGACACCCGAATCATTGGTGCAACTGCGATGCGGCGATGTCTCCCTTTATACCGCCAGGATGGGCCGCAAAGGCGACCAGCTCGCCGTTTGCATCGAAGACCGCTTGATTGAGGATTAGGAGCTGGTTTTGCCGTTTTCCCTCATCCTCGATCTTTTGGTCGCCCTTTTGCTGGTGGTTATGATCGGTTATGCGGTGGCCTTGAACCGCCGGCTCGGCAGCCTGCGCCAGGATAAATCGGAACTGCAGGAACTGGCGTCAAGTTTCGGCGGCGCGACCATGCGCGCCGAGGAAAGCATCAACAGGTTGAAAAACATGACGGATACTTTGCAGCAGTGCATTGACAAGGCCCAGGCCTTGCACGACGACTTGACCTTTCTCATCGATCGGGGCGATACCGCCGCCGACCGTCTAGAGGAAACGGTGCGCGGAATTCGCCGGGAACAAGGCCAAGCATACCCGCCAGGCGGCAATCCCGGCAGCACCGAAAACAACAAGGCGGCGGGAAACCGCGGCAATGACAAAAAAGTGGAAACCGTCGGCGAATCGGCAGCCGAGCTTGAATTGCTCAAGGCGCTACAGGCAACCCGCTAGGATGGGCTGGATGACCATGATCGATCTCATATCCAAGGTACGCTTTCTCCCCATAACCATTTTCTTCGCCGCTCTCCTTCTGACGGTGAAAGTCGGCGACATCTGGAATGGTTTCGACGGTCTTCTCAATGGCGCCTTTTCGGTGTCAGGCGCCAGAGCCCAGGAGAAGGCCGCTCCCGCCAAGTCCGAGGCCGAACCCCGGACCGACTCGAAACAGGCGAAGCCGAGTACGGCGGCCGAAGCCGATGCGCCGGATGCGGTGTCGGAGGCGTCGAAAGCGGTTGCCGCCGATCCAACCTTGTTTACTCAGTCCGAGATCGACCTCCTTCAGCAACTGGCCGAACGCCGCGTAGTCCTGGAATCCCGCGAAAAGGAATTGGCGATGCGGACCGGGATGTTGAAAGCGGCGGAATCCCGTATCGAAAAAAAGATCGTCGAGCTCAAGGACTTCCAGGCGACCATCCAGAAGCTCATAAAAACTTATGATGAACAACAAACCCAAAAGATACAGAGTCTGGTCAAAATTTATGAGAACATGAAGCCAAAGGATGCCGCCCGAATTTTCGAGGAGTTGGAAATGACTACGCTCCTTTTGGTGGTTGAACAGATGAAGGAACGCAAGTTGGCTCCGATCATGGCCAAAATGAATCCGGCCAAAGCGACCGAGATCACGGTCGAGTTGGCGCGGCTGAGAAATTTGCCGGCTGCCGGTTCCGCTGGCGGAGTGTGATTGGGAAAAGTTGCGGCGCGCTTTTTCCTGAAATAACCGGCAATCTGAAATCCAGTGGATCCAACCTGGGACCGTGGAGAAATTCCTCGTTTTAATGCGGGGGCCTTGAAAGACAAAGCAAAATCCCAGGTTGAAATAGACGCGGCATTGGCCAGTTTCGATTAGCAACTCATCCAATATGGAAACTCAGGAAACCATCTCTCATATCGCCGGCGAGGAAAAAGCCGGTGGGGGGGGGTCGCTTGCCCTTTTCCTGGGGCTTTATCTGCTTGTTCTCGCTTTTTTCATTTTATTGGTGAGTATCTCGACCCTCGAAGAGGTCAAATCGCGGGCGGTCATGGACAGCCTGAGTTCCACATTTTCTTCCATTTTCCCGCCCAGCACCGACCTTACGGCTTTCACGTCCAAGGAAGGCAACGTGCTGGCAGCACAGCAGTTCCAGGAACAGATCACCAATATTTTCACCACCTCGATACAGGTGGAGAAAATCGAGGTCGTCCAACCGGGGCGGAAAATGCGGCTGTCGATTCGCTCTGATTCCCTGTTTTTTACCGGCCAGACGAAAATCAGGCCGGCCAAGGTTCCCCTGCTCGACCGCATTGTTGCCGCGCTGAGCGCTCGCCCTCTCGGTTTGCGCTTTGACATGGAGCTCGTCATCGGCAGTGAATATGCCGGCGGCAAAAGTCTGCCGATCGGGCAAACCCTCGGGATGGCCCGGGCCGGCGCGTTTGCCCGCGAAATGCAGTCGCGCGGCGTGCCTCCCGACAGCGTTGTCGTCGGAATCATGCACGGAAACCCGGATGAAATCCTGATCTGGTTTTATGTCCGCAATGTCGACGAAATACGCCTCAAGTTTGGGGAAGGTGTTTTTTTCGAGGAACGAAATGGCAAAGCGGACGATGTCAAAGCGGACAATGGCCAAGCGGACAAAAGCGCCCGGCCCTAAGTGAGTTGGAAGTGGTCGAAAATTGGGAAAGCCAGCAAATACCCAAGCCGCCACGGCCAAGCATGGCGTGGATGGTGATTTTCACGGATTTGGTGTCTCTGATGTTGACCTTTTTCGTGCTGATTTTTTCCATGTCCAGCGTCAAGGTGGACAAATGGAAAGAGATGACCGATGCCCTTTCGCAGAACCTTAACCCCTCGATTACCAAGTCGGCGGCGACGGCGACGGCTAAGTTCAACATCTCGACCATTTTCCGCAAACGGGCGATTAACCTGGATTACCTGACCGCCGTGCTGGAGAGGGCCGTTAACCAAGACCCGCTGCTCAAGCGTAGCCTGTTGATGCGCCTGGAGGACCGCCTGATCATCGCGCTGCCCGGCGACCTGCTCTTCCAATCGGGCCGGGCGGTGATGACGGAGCGGGCCCGCGATGCCCTGTTCACCCTTGGCGGCGTGCTTCGCAACATCGGTAATCAGATCGGCGTCAACGGCCATTCCGACCCGGCCCCCCCCAAAGGCGGCGAATACACCTCCAACTGGGAACTATCCATTGCCCGCGCCGTTGCCGTCACCAACGCGCTTAAGCGTTCCGGCTATACGGAAGACATCATCGCCTATGGCTATTCGGACAGCCTTTACTCCCAACTGCCCAACGTCACGGAGGAACAACGACAAGCCATGGGGCGGCGGGTGGATATCATGGTGCTGCCAAACGTCGGCGATTGACGATGGCCGACTTAGAACATGTCAAGATTGGCCGGCATCGGCGGGCCGGTGCCGATTCTTATCGACATGGACATGCTCCAGCGTCCCGCCGAATAATCGTTATCGCAATGCTGACGGCTTTGTGGCTGTTCCCCGCGCCTCGGGTTTGGGCCGAACCGGTGTCGATGAAAGCCGCCGCCCACGAAGACTTCGGCCGCATCGTCTTCAACTGGCCATCGCCAGTCCGCCACTCGGCGGATGTGGCCGGCAAACGTCTGATTGTCCGCTTCGGGCGCCCCATCGAAACGACTTACGGCGGCGTCGTGCGGGTGCTGCGGAAATATCTTCGCGGCGCCACGCCGGGCACCGACGGACGTTCCGTGGTCTTTACCCTGAAAAAAAATTTCGGGCTACGCAATTTCGACTTGGGCAGCGCCGTGATTGTCGACCTGATGGATCGAACGCCGTCCAAGTCAACGGACGCCTCCGCTGGCCCGCCCGATGCCGCCGCCAAAACCACCGCTAAAGTGCCGCTGGTGCGCGTCCGTTCCGGCGAACACAAAGGTTACAGCCGCATTGTCTTCGATTGGCCGCGCAAGGTGAACTACCAGGTCGAGCAGAGCGGCGATACCGCCATCATCACTTTTAGACGCCCCGCCAGGATCAACCTGCAGGCCTTGAGAAAAAAGCCGCCCAAATATGTCAAGAGGGTTACATCCAAGCCCGAACAAGACCGTCTGAGCGTCACCCTGAAAGTGTCGGAGACCTCACGGCTGCGCCATTTCCTTTCCGGTTCCAAGGTTGTTATCGACGTCATGGCGCCTGGCAAGGGTGAAACGGAGGTTGCGCGGGCATTGCCGCCGCTTGCCAACAACAAAGCGGCGGCGGAAAAGTCGGCGCCGCCCGCCGCTCCCACCGAGGCTGCAAAGGAAGCCCGAAAGAAGATACCGGAAAAGCAAGCGGCCACGACTGTGTCCGAACCGACACCGCTTGTCCCGGCGAGATCAAAGACCCCGGCGGCTCCGGAAAGGGGACTGGCCGGTGCGCCGAAATCCGCCGACGTCGCCGCCGCCGAACAGACATTGGGTATGTTGCCGGGAGTCAAAATTTCGGCGCCGGCCGCCCCCGCGCCGGCGGCGGTTCCGGTCGCCGCTGTCACGGCGTCGGCTCTTCAAGGGTCGGCTGTTGGCTTGCGTTTCGATTGGAGCGAACCTGTCGCCGCCGCCGTGTTCCGCCGGGCCGGGTTTCTCTGGGTTGTTTTCGATAAATCCACCGCGCCGGACCTGGACAAGCTGCGGGTGGCGGGAAACAACATCATTCGCGGCATCGAGCGGATTCCCTCGGAACGCGCCACTATTCTGCGCATGACCACTGTCGCCGGGGTCAACCCGGACATCAAGCGGGACGGGTTTGCGTGGATCCTTGAATTTCGCCGGCAGCCGTTAAAGCCGAAATCGAAAATCGAAACCAAACCGCAGCCAAATCCACCCCCACCGATCAGAGCGCGTTTATTCCTGCCGGTGCCCAACCCCGGTAACGCCATCGCTCTTAAGGATCCAGAGGTGGGCGACAATATCGTGGTCGTGCCGGTGTTTCCCTTGGGACACGGTATCGAACGAATATACCAATATCCGCAGGTTCGAATCCTGCCGACCAGCCAGGGGGTGGTGATCCAGCCCCTCATCGATGATCTCAGGGTGCGGCCCCTGCGCCAAGGAATTGAGATTACGAGTTCCAGCGGCTTGCTGCTTTCACCTTTAGGGGCGGCGGACACGGCGACCGCGGAAATGGAAATCATGAGGCCGTTGACCCGTATCTTCGATCTCAAGAAATGGGCGCGGGGCGGCCTGCGATCGTTCATCAAAGACAAGCGGAAACTTCAGGATGCCGCCGCCAAGGCAAAAAACGATCGGCGGACCAAGGCGCGACTCGACCTGATCCGATTTTATTTTGCCAACGGCTTCAGCGCCGAGGCCCTGGGAATCCTGCGCGTCGTCGGGAAAGACAATCCCGAGAAGCTGAACGATCCGGAATTCCGAGCCTTGCGCGGAGCGAACAGCTATCTCATGGGCCGTTATCAGGATGCCCGGCAGGACCTCTATCACGAAAGTCTTGACGAAAACGACGAAGCCATTTTCTGGCGTGCCGCCTTAGTGGCCTCTGAAGGCAACCTTGCCGGCGCGGCCCGGGTTCTCAGGCGCAAGGGCAGCATCACGCGACCCTATCCGAAGGTCATAAAAATGCCTTTAGCCCTGCTGGTGGCCGAGGCGGCGATCATGATCGGCGACATCAAACAAGCCGAAACCTATCTACAAGCCTTGCAAGCCGAAGAACCGAATCCGGCTCAGAAAAGCCAACTGAATTATGTCGAGGGACGGTTCATGGAATTGGCCGGCGATTTCGACGGCGCCATCGGCAAATGGGAGGAGGTCCAGGCGGGCCCCCACCGCCCCAGCCGCGCCAAGGCGGCGGTGGCCCGCACCGAATTGCTTTTGAAACTGCGCGAGTTCACGCCCGGCGAGGCCATCGATGAATTAGAAAAGTTGCGTTTTTCCTGGCGCGGCGGTGATTTCGAGTTCGCGCTTCTCCGCCGCCTTGGCCATCTCTACCTGAAAGAAGGAGACTACCGGAATGGCCTGAGAACCCTCCGCCAGGCGGCCACTCATTTCCGTAATCACAAAAAGGCTCCCGAAGTGACCCAGGACATGGTCGATACCTTTTACAAGCTCTACCTTCAGGGCGGCGCGGATTCCCTTCCTCCGGTGACGGCCATCGCCCTTTACGACGAGTTCAAGGAATTGGCCGGGGCCAAGAGCGACGAGGTGGACCGCATGCTGGCCGACCGTCTGGTTTCTGTCGATCTTCTCGACCGCGCCGCCGAACTTCTGGACGCGCAAGTGCAATTCCGTCTCAAGGGCGTCGAAAAAGCGCGGGTGGGCGCGCAGCTGGCCCTCGTCCATCTCAAGGCCAAGAATTACGAGAAAGCCCTAGAAATTCTCGGAATTTCCAAGGAGAGCGATCTTCCGGAAGGTTTGCTTTCCCAGCGCCGCCACTTCAGAGCCCGAGCCCTGATGGGGTTGACGAGACAAGAAGAGGCCTTGGCCCTGATCAAAGAGGACAAAAGCCTGGATGCCGGCCTCCTGCGCGCGGAAATTTTCTGGAATAGCAAGGATTGGCCCATGGCCTCGCAAGCGCTTCGACGTTTGCTCCGCGACTTCAACGCCAAGCCGAAAAAACCCCTCGACGACAAACAAGGCCGATACGTTCTCAACCTTGCCATCGCCTTGACTCTGAGCGGTAACGAGAGGTCCTTGAACAGGCTGCGCGCCGACTACGGAGAAGCCATGGGAACAGGCCCCTACAGGGAGGCTTTTCGTTTGATCGCCAGCCCGCAAACCATCGGCCTGATCGATCAAGACTCCATCGCCGACAAAGTGAAAGACGTGGAAAACTTCCAAACATTCATGACCGCCTACCGGGATCGTTTGAGCCGTCAAAAACTGAGTTCCATCAATAATTAGTGTTCCGTCTCATCCATAAGATACCCATACGAGGGCGTTACGAGGTTTCCCCTTGCCATCGGCCGCGGAATGGCTTTAATTCGCGGCTCGTTTTCTTTTAGCTGAGCGGCGGAACCGCATGGACTCGAGGGTTGGCACTGCCGTTACCGGCGCCGACGCGAAAGAGGAGCGGACGGCGGATTTTTTCGTCGCCAAGGACGGTCTCCATTTCGCCGGCACGCATTTGCTTTTGGAGCTTTGGGACGGCGAGCATTTTGACGACTTAAAAGCGGTCGAGGAGGCGCTTGGGGAGGCCGCTTCGGCGGCGCGGGCGGCGGTTCTCAATATTCATGTGCACCGGTTTGCGTCCGGCGGCGGTGTCAGCGGAGTCGCCTTGCTGGCGGAATCGCACATCAGCATCCATACTTGGCCGGAGCGCGGTTTCGCCGCCATCGACATATTCATGTGCGGCGCCTGCGACCCTTACGAGGCGGTGCCGGCCTTGCGCCGGGCCTTCCGGCCGGCCCGTCTGCATCTTTTCGAGCACAAGCGGGGCCTGCTTCCGTGAAACGGTTCAAGGAACGGCTTTTCGAGGGTCCATTATCGCAAGAATATACACAGAGCTTCGAGATCAGCCGGGTCGTCTTTGAGAAAAAGACCGACTTCCAGGACCTGATTATTTTCGAAACACCAGCGTTTGGCCGGGTCCTCGCCCTTGACGGGATCGTTCAGGTCACCGAGAAGGACGAGTTCGCCTATCACGAAATGCTCGTCCACGTTCCACTCTTCGCCCACGGCAACGCCGCCAGGGTGCTGATCATCGGCGGTGGCGACGGCGGCGTCCTTCGCGAAGTTCTCAGACACGATGTCGAGAGCGCCACCTTGGTCGAACTCGACAAGAGCGTGATCGACATTTGTCGGCGGCACCTGCCGATGATCAGCAACGGCGCTTTCGATGATCCCCGTTGCCATCTCGTCGTTGCGAATGGATGCGCATTCGCCGCCGAAACCGATCGAACCTTCGATATCATCATCGTTGATTCCACGGATCCCGTTGGTCCCGGCGAGGCACTTTTTTCCGAAGCGTTCTATGGGGATTGCCAAAAACGTCTCGCCGCTGGCGGCGTTATTGTGACGCAGAACGGCGTTCCGTTCTTCCAGCCGCTGGAAGTGACCAACACTTATCGGCGGCTGAAGTCTTTGTTTGCCGACGTCGGCTTTTACGTGACCGCCGTTCCCACTTACGTCGGCGGCCTGATGGCCTTGGGCTGGGCCAGCAACGACGAGAGCTTACGGATGTTGCCGGTGGACGTTCTTTGCCAACGTTTTGCCGCCGCTGGCTTTGAGACGGGCTATTACACTCCCCAGGTTCACCTCGGCGCTTTCGCCCTGCCACCTTTCGTTACCGCCCTGATGCAATAACCGCCGCTATCCGCCGAAGCTTTTGACCAGGCTGCCGACGATCATGAACCAGCCGTCGACAAGGACGAAAAAGATGATCTTGAACGGCAGGGCGATGATGATGGGCGGCAGCATCATCATCCCCATGGACATGAGGACGGAGGCCACCACCATGTCGATGACGAGGAAGGGGATGAAGATCAGGAAGCCCATTTCGAAGGCTCGGCGCAATTCCGAAATCATGAAGGCGGGGATCAGGACGCGCATGGGCACCTGGACCCGCGCTTCATCCTCGGGGACCTTGGCGATATCCACGAACATGTTGACATCCTGTTCGCGCACGTGACCCATCATGAAATCGCGAAAGGGTTCGATGCCGCGCTCGAAAGCATCGAATTCATCGATCTGGCCGTCAATGAGGGGTTTTATTCCCTGGTCGTAAACCGCCTCGAAGGTCGGCATCATGACGAAGACGGTCAAGAACAGGGCGAGGCTGACGAGCACTTGGTTGGGCGGCGTTTGTTGGGTGCCCATGGCCGTGCGTAAAAAACCCAGAACCACCATGATGCGGACGAAGGAGGTCAGCATGACCAGAATGGACGGCGCCAGGCTTAGCACCGTTACCAAGAGGAAAAGCTGGATGATTCGCCCGGTGGTCGTGCCGTCGCCGCCGCCCAAATCCAGGGAGAGGGTCTGTGCCGCCGCCGGGGTGGACGCCAACGCCACGACCGCCATGCCCGCCAGCGCCAGGGCGCCCGGGCCAAGGAGGCAACGGCGCATCAACTCCGCTCCTCCACATGCGCTTGCAAGGTTCCGGCGGCGTTCCCAGGCTGGTCCATCTTTTGCGTGGCGGCGGATATTTTTCCAGGGGCGGCGGCGGTTCCGTTCGTCGGCGCCGGAATTCCGCTCTCGATCAAGAGGTCGGGACCGGTGCCCAACAGGATCAAGTGCTCGGTGAAATCGCGGCGTAACAGCACCATTCGCCGTTTGCCGTCGATCGGTATCACTTCGACGATGGACAGGCGCCGGTGCCTGCCGTTTCTGGTCGGGGCGGCGAATCCAAGGCCGAAGCGCCTGGCCACGGCGACCAGGACGCCGATCAGCGCCAAAACGAAAAGCAGCGCGAAAACAAAACGAAGATAGTCTCCGAATTCAATGTCCATGTCGGTCATTCGGTTGGCGAGGCAACGGCTTGCGGGTCAAGCCACGGTTCGAGTCAAGGAAAGCCGGCATCGGCGATCATCTATTATTTTTAAGTTGTGTCGCCGTAAGCGTCGTTGGCCTGCTGTCGCAGGGTGTTTTCGATTTTGCCCAGGATCTGGTCGCGTTGGGCGGTAAGTTCCGCCGTCAGTCGGTCCAGGTTTTTCAGGATCGCGGCGATCGAGCATCCGATCTCTTCGGCATCCTTGGCCGGCGCGTCGCCGGCGGCGTCGCACAAAGTCCGTACTTTCCCTTCCAGGGCCGAAAGGTCGATCATGCTGTTGGCGGCGAGATGTCGGCGCGCGGCGACGATCAGCGCGGCGACCTTTTCCGCTTGCCGCACAACTTCCGGCCTCGGCTTGGCCGGATGGACGCCCAGTCGTTCGTTCATGGTGTCGTTCCTCCGGGATCATTGGCGAAGCTATCTTCCCCGTGAACGGGCAAGGGAGTTTCGTTGGCACGGTAGACGTAAATCAAGATTTCGGCGACGGCGGCGAAGGCTTCCAAGGGAATCTCGCTATCGATATCGATGCTACTCAGCAGTTGGGCGAGATCGGCATCCTCACGCACCTTGATGCCGTTGGCGAAAGCGATCTGGAGGATCTGTTCGGCGATGGCGCCGCGGCCGCCGGCCACCACCTTTGGCGCGTAACCGCTTTCCGGCTCGTAGCCGAGCGCCACGGCCACGGAGTCTTTATTATCCTCGTTCGCGGATTTGTTGTCAGAGTTCGACAAGATGGTTTCCCACCTTTCGCAAGCCCATGTTACCGCCACGGGGCCAAATTAGCTCCAACGGACTTAATAAACCTTTAAATTAAGAACAAAGTGTAAGGCGGCCTCGGGGTGATACTACTCCAGGACGCCCGCGGCGCCGGGCCGCGTGCCCGTGCGAGGAAGCTAGTCTGAAAGCCGGATGCGGGAAAACCGCAAGTCCGGTTTGATGAGCGGGGAGGGGAAACGGAGCGACGCCGATACGGCCCAAACCACCACGCCCCTCCTCGACTCCACTAAACAACTTCTCAAAAACGTATGCCGGTTTTATTTCCTTTCATTTAAAAGAACCTCTAATAACTTCATTTTTATTAAGCATATAATAACAACTATTGCAGTAAACCAAAAAGGCCCACCAACAAAAAAATTATATCCGATCAGAAAAAAATCCATGTATATGATACCTAATAAAATCTTAGCCACTACTAATTATACTCCTTTTATTATTTATCATATAATAATTAAATATATAATATTCTTTTTTCATGAAAAAAAGGTATGTCAATCCTTGGTCTTCATCGAAAATAAGGCGCCGGGACATAAGCAATACTTATTTATTCCAACGGGATGGCTTGTTGCGCTTTGCGTCTGAATCCATCATATCATATAGACAATACTGAAACCCCGCCACTATTGGAATAATTTTCCCTTAAACCCCCATTTCCCAAATGACCACACCTTTAACTGACCTTTCATCATGATTCTGCTATAAGAATCATTACGTTATAGGCGGATTTGGGATGTTGATATGGCTCATCCGATGGGTGAA
>DUZD01000062.1 GCA_013349695.1 Rhodospirillaceae bacterium | reverse complement strand
CGGTATTTTGGTTTTCGATCGCATTCACCACCTCCCCGGAGATCGCTTTGTAGGCTTCCAATTCCTCCCGTTCGCCTTTGATAGCCATGGAGAGCTTGTTGGCGATGTCCTCCATTCCGGCGTTTTGGTTTTCGATCGCATTCACCACGTCCCTGGAGATCGCCTTGCGGGCTTCCAATTCCTTGATGAGGAATTTCCCGTTCTCCCGCGTCTCGTTTGTGATCTCGCCGATTTTTCCGGAAATGTCCTTAATCAGATCGCCATGGCGGAGCATTTCCTCGGCGGCTTTGCGCTCGTTCCCGGCCGCCTTGGAAATGAAAGAGAGGATGATGAAAATAAAAATAGGAGAAATGATGCCGATGACCATGGCGGCGATTTCATGAGGCATTAAGTATAATAAGTTTTCCCAGCCAACATTATAAGAAATGTAGACAAGGCAGATCAGCACCCAGACAATCGAGCGCACGTTGGCGGAGCGTAAAATATGTTTTACGTTAAGGTCGGTTTTCATTTCAGGAGTCATTGTTATCACGTCTCGTTTCGTCGCCAATAAAAAAATACGGATATCCCGTTGATGGAAGATTTCCAGGCGTGGTGTCAATCAACCGGCAACAGCCGTTCTTCCGGCCCTCTCGCGCCGAGGGGTTTACGATGGCTCTTGGCGGGGAAGGATACCCCCTTTTCTGGCTAGGCGGCCCACCCACTGGAGGAAGTTCTTGCCGCGATCGCGATCAGCCGGCTCGGAAGCACCGGCATCGAAACTGGCTTCGGCGGCGGCCGTGAAAGGATCGGCTTTGTCCCGCGCCGCGCCGGTCTTTGTCTCGCCAACGGCCGCCAGCGTCTCCTCGCCGGCCGCTGGAGCGACCGCGATCGGCTTGGCTGGCGGCGGCTTCCGTTGGCCGGTTTTGGTGCTCTCCGCCGCGGAGGGGGGTGACGTTTTCCGCACCGATTTGGGCAATTGCGGAGGCTCCGCCGCCGCCAAGGCGGAGGGCTTTTTCGCTGCTTTGCCGGTCCGCGACGGCAGGGAGGGGGTCATCGTGGCCCCGGCCGGAGAAAGCAAGCCGGTGGCGACGACGGAAACCCGGATATTGTCGTCCAAACCGCCGTCTAAAGTGCTGCCGAAGATGATCAGAGACTCCGCGTCGACATCGGCGCGGATGCGATTGACCGCCTCGTCCACCTCGAAGAGCGTCATGTCCCCGCCACCGCTGATGTTGATGAGCACGCCCTTGGCGCCCTTGATGGATGGAATGTCCAGCAACGGATTGGCGATGGCCGCCTCGGCGGCATCGAGGGCCCGTCTTTCGCCTCCGGCCTCGCCCGTTCCCATCATCGCCCGGCCCTCGACGCTCACCACCGTCTGGACATCCGCGAAGTCAAGATTGATCAGTCCCGGCACCAAGATCAAGTCGGTGATCCCGCGGATGGCGAAATACAGCACGTCGTCGGCGATGTTGAAGGCGTTGGCGAAGGTTGTGTCGGTATTGGTGATGCGGAAAAGGTTCTGGTTGGGGATGACGATGAGGGAATCGACGTTCTGCTCGAGCTCTTCGAGGCCGGTGTCGGCGGTACGCCTGCGTTGGGCGCCCTCGAAATCAAAGGGCGTGGTGACCACGCCGACCGTCAGCACCAACTGTTCGCGCGCCGCCTTGGCGATGATCGGCGCGGCGCCGGTGCCGGTGCCTCCGCCCATGCCGGCGGTAATGAACAGCATGTTGTAGCCACCGACCAGTTTGCGGATGTCATCGATCACTTCCTCGGCGGCGGCCCGCCCGAACTCGATATTGGCCCCGGCCCCCAGGCCGCCGGTGGCGTTGGGGCCCAGCTGCAAACAATGCTCGGCGCGGGACGTCGTCAGGGCCTGGACATCGGTATTGGCGGCCATGAAGGCGACCCCCGCCAGTTTCGACCGGATCATGTTGTTGACGGCGTTTCCGCCGCCGCCGCCGATACCGATGACGCCAATCCTGGGTTTCGCCACGGAAATCTTGTCTTCGGTGGTCTTGGGGTCTCCGGGGAGCTTCAAATTGACCGCCATGCCGGCCTCGAAAGTTCAAAAAACAACACCACGGATGTCGATTTCCCGCCGATCAAGGAATTACAGTATGATAGATCATAATACATTCATTTTTAGGCATTAATAACTTAAAATCGCGGGGATGGCACGGCCAAGGGAGAAAGCCTTCGCGGGCGATCCCAAGCCTGCGTTGACCCGTTTCCCCGTTCTTGCGGCCATCGCCCTCGGGGATCGGCCCCGCCGGGATTGTGGTAACGGTGAACGAGAAATGAGGATATGCAATACTTCGGCCTGTTGTGGGTTTTGACGTCCATGGCGGCTCCCTCAAGCTTCACCGGTCTTTCTTGGATCACGGAATGGGTTGAAATTTCGTTAATTGTCCACAGGCCCTAATGAGTGACCCCCGATCTTGTGTTTCCGCCATAACGCCAATCACCCGCCGAACACCGCGTCAGTCCAACCGAGCTTCGCCGTCGGCTCCGCTACGCCGCGCGACAACGGAAACTCTTAATTCGTTGTTGACATCCGCATTCCGTGATTTTAGCGTTCACCAATAGTGTAGGAAGATTCGAGAACCCAAAGTTTAGGGGATTTCCGGGCTTCCCGAGGAGAAAAACGCTCTCCTTCCCATGGCCGTTCCGGGCCAAGGAAAAACCGCCAAGGCGGTAGCATACAACAGATGATCGGGCAATTCCCCCGCGCCTTCTCGAAGACGGTGAATTGGCTCGTCAGGTGACGCCGTTTTATGCCATCCGCTATCACGGGACCTGTTGAACGCCGCTCGGCGTTTCATCTTCTTTTGTTTTGGATTTCCTTCCGCGGTGCAGAGTGGGTAACCGTGCATCTGGCGGGGGCTTCCCTTTTCACCATCGGGACCGGTCATTCGAATGACAAGGTAACAAATAGATGAACAACACTTTCAAGTTTTTCGTTGGATTGGCGCTACTTTGCGCGGCAACCATTACGGCGCCGGCCGCGCACGCGGATCTTCCCGACGGCGGCAAGGACTCTCCTCTCCGCGTCATGTTGGTGCCCGCCGACACGGGGGCCAACAGCATCGCCGATGACTTCCGTCCGGTGTTCAATGCCATTACCAAGGTCTACGGCCTCCACTTCGACATCAAGGTCGGATCGAGTTATGCCGCCGTGGTCCAGGGAATGGCCAGCGAGCAGGTCGATATCGCCTGGCTTGGCGTGGTCACCCTATATCAGGCTCATAAACTGGGGGCGGCGGAGTTTCTGGCTCTCGACGTCAAGAACGGCAAATCCATTTATTATTCGGGAATCCTGGTGGCCAAGGATTTCGGCATCAACAGCCTGCAGGATCTGAAGGGCAAGGCCGTTGCCTTCGGAGACGTAAACTCCACTTCCGGGTTCAATTTTCCGGTGGCCATGATGCTTGAGGCTGGTATCGACCCGGCTCGCGATTTCGGGAGGATCGTTATGGCCGGTAGCCATACGAACTCCCTCACGGCGCTCCGCGAGGGACGTGTGGATGCGGCAAGCATTTCTTTCAAGGTTTACGAGAAGAGTGTCCAGCAGGGCATCATCGACCCGACGAAGTTCAAGGTGCTCAAGAAGAGCGAACCAATTCCCGTGCCGCCGCTGGGCATGCACACCAAGTTGAAGCCCGAAATCAAAGCTCTGCTGAAGGAGGCTTTCAACAACGTCCATAAGGCCCCAGGCATCCGCCCGGAACAGATCCGAGGCTACGGCGGCAAACAGGTGGACCGCTTCGATGCCGATTATCCGTATTCGAGGATCGAAAGCTCCATGAATAAGCTTGCCGCCGTCACGGACGACGTGAAAGGGGCCATTCTCAAGAAAGCGGCCGAACGCTGAGCGGCTGCCGTTTCCGGGGAGCGGCCCATCCGCTCCCCGGCATACCCTTTTTCTTGATAGGACCGATACGATGTTTGAGTTTCACTCCGTTGGAAAAGTATTCGACGACGGCACGGTCGCGGTCGATGGAGTCGATCTCAGGGTGCGTAGGGGTGAGTTCTGCGTTCTCCTTGGCCCCTCCGGCTCGGGAAAGTCCACCTTGCTCGGGATGGTCAACGGGCTGATTACCCCGACCTCGGGATCGGTCTCCCATGACGGCACTCCGCTGGTTGACCTGAATATCGGAGAAATTCGGTGCAAGATGGGCATGATTCACCAGCAACTCCATCTGGTGCCGCGCCTGTCGGTCCTCGGCAACGTATTGAGCGGAGCATTACCGGCCGTTTCCTTATGGCGCAGTTTGTTGGGATTGTTCCCAATTGATTTCATGCGCAAGGCCTGCAACCTGCTTCAGGAGGTCGACCTGGATGCCGATCATCTCTATCGCCGGGCATCCACCCTTTCCGGAGGACAGCAACAGCGGGTTGCCATCGCCCGCGCTTTCATGCTCGATCCGGAGATCGTTCTCGCGGACGAGCCGGTCGCCAGTCTTGATCCGGCCAACAGCAGGATGGTCTTGCAACTGCTGAAAGGCACTTCGCGGCGTCACAATGCGAGTGTCTTGTGCAGCCTGCATCATTTGGAACTCGCCATGGAGTTCGCGGACCGCGTGGTCGCGTTGTGCAAGGGAAAGGTCATCTATGAAGGCCCGCCCAGTGGATTGACGCGGGAACTTCTTGACCGTATCTACGGAGTTGGTTTGAACGGGAAGTCGGCGCCGGCCGATGCTGCCTTGACACCGCGTATGGAAACTTTGACAGCGGTGTCCGCATGACCAAACCAGAAAAATTCACATCACGCGAAAATAGCGGCGAAGACACCATCGCGGAAACATGGCGGCTTCGCCAGCCGATCTCGGCAAAATTGATCGTGTTTCTTCTAGCGATCTCCGTTTTGTTGGGTCTTTCGGCGCATAGGAGCCAGATGGACCGGGCATTCATGGAAACACTGGGCGCCGTCGGTTCTCTGTTCGGCTGGGGGGAATCCAGGGTCATCAAGGGGGCGGCTAATTTTATTGGAAAGTCTTTTCCCCTGGTTCTTGAAGAAAGGACCGAGGTGTCCCGCATCAGCGATTTCGATCCTAACGATCTGCCGATGTTTGCTTATCTGAAGATCGAGGAGACCAGGGAATACGATACGGAGACCGAGGCTTGGAAGATCTATTCGTCACAATGGCTTATCAATCCTTATGGCTATCTCTGGCGGGTCATTGGCAAGATGGCCGATACCATCGAGATCGCCATTTGGGGCACCATCCTGTCGGTATCGTTGGCCCTGCCGCTGGCTTTTTTCGCGGCTAAAAACTACAGCCCGTCAAAGATCCTCTACCACGTGGCGCGGGCCATATGCAGCTTTAACCGCGCCGTCCCCGACCTTATCTCCGCTCTATTTTTTGTCCTCATGTATGGGTTCGGCCCCATAGCCGGCATCCTGGCGCTGGGTTTCCATACCAGTGGGTTCCTCGGCAAGTTTTTCGCCGATGAAATCGAGAACGCCGATCCGGGGCCGCAATTGGCTTTGTCCTGCACCGGCGCAAGCCGGTTACAGGTGTTGCGCTTCGCCGTACTTCCCCAGGTCGTGCCCCAGTATTTCGCTTACGTCCAGTACATCCTGGAACGCAACATCCGCATGGCCACGGTCCTCGGCATCGTTGGGGCCGGCGGCATCGGCATGGAATTGAAGGGACGTTGGGACATGTTCAATTTCGGTCACGTGTCGACCATTCTTCTGGCCATACTGCTGACGGTCCTGGCCCTTGAGCACCTCACCCAGTGGTTGCGCGCGAAGTTTATATAGGGCCTTCATCGCGGCAGCCGTGAATTGGGGTCTTTCATCCGAAAAATTCGATGGTAGACCCACTGCTGCCCTAGATTGGAGGTTGCGCGATTTCCCTCCCCGTGGGTTGGAGGGAGCGCCAATTACAAACTAAGCTTACGGCTCGGAGAACTTGACGGAACAACCGAAATCAGACAACCGTCACCGAATTCAATGGTTCTCGGCTAAGATCTCGGAGCGGGCGATATTGATCAGCTCGTCCATCTTCCGGCGCAGCTGGTCTTCGTCGACGGCGACGCCTTTCTCGGTGAAATCCTTCATCACCTTGCGGACAACATCATCGAGCCCCGGTTCTTCCATGTCCGAGGCGATGACGTCCCTGGCGTAGGCATCGGCGGCATCGCCGCTTAAGGCCAGTTTTTCGGCGGCCCATAACCCCAAGAGCTTGTTGCGGCGCGCCTCCGCCTTGAATTCGAGTTCAAATTTGAGGGCGTGACCCACTTCTTGGGCCTGGCCGCGTTTGTCGATAACCATGCTGTGTTTTCTCCTTGAATTCTTCCCATGTTGGCGTCGCCGTGTCCGCGGAAAAAAATTAAACCGCCGCGCCGACGATAGCAAGAAACGGCGGCCGGGAAAATCCCGCCGCCGTCGCCGGTGAAGGTCGCCTCCAGTTATTAGGATAGGCTTTAAAGGAGCAAACCGGTCCGCTCCGGCGTAGGCCGAGGAAATCCACGGCGAGGTAAAAATGACGGAAGAGGTGTGTCTTGATGACGAGAAAATTGGCTGAATGGACTTTCGAGCAAGACCAAATCACCAAGATCAGGCCGCCGGCGCCCTTCGTGGATATAGCCACAAAATTACCCTGGAATCACCTTGATCTCGCCCCAATGTTCCCCTTTTTTTGCCGCAGTCGCTCACTAGCCTCCGGCTCGAAACTTAAAAACAGGTCGATACTCGGCCTTGCTGGAGGACTTCACGATGAAACGTTTATTGCGGCTAGCAAGCCCTGCTTTTTTTATGACTCTCGCCACTGCTTGTGCTCCCGCCCCTATAGTTGTCGGCGGTGGTGCGTTGACTACGGTTGGCGTCCTCAATGCAGACTTCTCGGATTCTGTATCCACGACGCTTGCTGAAAATGGACTTCGGAATGCCAATGCTGGTGGGGAAGACACTGCTGATCCCGTTGTACTGATGCCAGCCGTGGCCACGGACGGGGGGGTGGCGGAACCTAGCGCTTTTACCATCTTCTTTAACTTCGATAGCACCAACCTGGTTATCGCGCAATCAGACACGCTCGACGCCATTGTTGCCGCCGCGAAGGCTGGCAAACAGGTGCGCCTCGTCGTCAGTGGCCACGCCGACAGAGCGGGGCCGGAACCCTATAATGTGTCTCTTTCACGCGGGCGCGCGCTAACCGTCAAGAAAGCCCTCCACCTCCGCGGCCTTAACCGTGACTGGATCACCATCACGGCGCATGGTGAAACACGGCCTCGTATTGCTACCCCCGATGGCACTCGCGAGCCGCGCAATCGCCGTGTCGAGATCATCCTTGGAGAGGCGCCATCGCTTTGATGTCCAGGGGGGGCGATCGAGTGCGCCATACGAATTTAGCCATTGGTCTTTTTTTAGCATCATCGGCGATTTCCATCCTGGTCTGGTTTGCGAGCATACCTGAACTTGCATTGCGGCCCTCTTTTGCGCCAACTCCATCCAGGGAAGTTGCAATCGACGACTCTACCTTTATCAAGCAGATGAAGGCCGCCCTGAACGAGGATGTTTCCGAAACACCTGTCGAGGATCGGGCGCGTCTCATGAAGGCCTCATATGTCGTTGGGTACGGCGTGACCGAGGAATATCTAAGAAGAATCTGCCATGAGACTACAAAGCGATAACCCTAGCCTTGGACTTCCATGGCCAGGGTTCTATTTCTTGCGGGGTAGCGAAGATGAATAGTCAACATCTTCATGCCCCTGGTCATCGAACTTGATTACGTTTATTTGCCTTGCCACGGTTTTTCCCCCCGCCGCCAATATGTGACCAGTATTGGCATGGAAACCGGCCACTTCACCTGAATACACCCGCGCATGGGGGGGATTGACATCAAATTACGAGCACGGACCTTGAAGCAAGTTGCCCTGTGGTGTTGCGATCATGATGGTATTTACGTCGTTTTGTGGAAGGGAGGTAGGTGATGGTTGGTTTTTTAAAGGGGTTCCTGGCCAAGGTTGTCTTGCTTATTGGCGCGGCAAGTATTGTTGCGTTGGCTATCTTTATATCGGCCCATTACGACAATAACCAAGCTGTAGCTCAGGATACAGTATCAGCGGATGTCTTATTAAAGAAGAAGGCCGAGCAAGGGGATACCGAAGCCCAGATAACCTTGGGAACCATGTACCTCGGAGGCCAGGAGGTACCAAGGGACGATGCCAAGGCCGCCAAATGGTTCAGCAAGGCGGCCGAGCGGGGGAACGCCGCCGCCCAAGGAATTCTCGCCTTCATGTACAGGAAAGGAAGGGGAGTTTCCAGGGACTATGCAAAGTCCCTGAAGTGGTACGGAAAATCGGCCTCTCAAAACTATGCCAAGGCGCAATTCGGTCTAGGCCGAATGCATGCATTGGGCTTAGGGACCCCCAAGGACGCCGCCAAGGCCGAACGATGGTATCGCTTGGCTGCCGAGCAAGGCCATTTAATGGCGATGAACAACCTTGCCTTTATGTGGGCCGAAAATAACAGAAACTTGGATGAAGCAGAGAAATTTTCGAGAGCGACTTTTGAAAAGGAACCGGGTAATGCGTCGTGGCTTGATACACTTGGCTGGGTTCTACATAAGAAAGGCGACCACAAAGCCGCGGTGGAAATGCTGGAACGCGCGGTTGCCATAAGGTCAAGCAATCGTATGGCCTGGAGCCACCTCGGCATCGCCCTTTTAGGCGCTGGGGATATTAAAAAATCTACTAGAGTAATAGAGCGCGCCAAAACCCTTTACCTCCCGGCAAACCAACGCGATATCCTAAAGGATTATCGCGTACAAACATCCATGGAGGCGGCCACTTCAGTAGGAGGTTACGCGGGCTCGGCATGTATTGCGTTCGATCCGCCCCTGAAGCGCGGCAAGCGGATTAGGTATGACGATTATGTAGACGTAAAGCCTGCTTTGCGTGACCTCGTAATAGCGGTCCGCAATGGCAAGCTATGTATCGACGGCCTTTCTTTCGGTGAAGAATACAAAATCTCCCTTCTCCCGGGACTGCCAAGTGGAGATGGGATCAAGACGCTTATTAAGGACGGCCTTTCGGTTTTCATTTCAAACCGCAAGCGGACGATTTCCTTCCGGGAGCGGGGGTATGTCCTGCCGCGTTATGGCAATCAGATCATTCCCCTGGAAACGGTCAACGCTCAAAAAGCAAAGATCAAGGTTCTCCGTATCGCTGAACGAAATCTTGTCAACAAACTACGTAGCGGGTTCCTCGGTTCCCTGGACTCTTGGGACGTGGGCCGAGTTATAGAAAAAGACGGCTCCCTGGTTTTCGAGGGCACGGTCGAATTTCCTGAAAGGCTGAACAAGTCCGTGGTTTCCGGCCTCAAGGTAGAGGAGCTGATCGGCCGCAAACTTGAAACAGGGATATATATTATTGTTGCGGGGAAAGCCTCGGAAGACACTTCGAGGTGGCGGCCGGAAACGACACAGTGGCTGGTTGTCAGCGACATTGGGACGAGCCTGTTTCGCGGTCCGGACGGTCTCCATGTGCTAACCCGTTCCCTGGACAGCGCCGAACCATTGGCCGGGGTCACGGTGTCGCTGGTGGCGAAAAATAACCGTGAACTGGCTAAATCCGTTAGCGACCCCAAAGGCTACGCTCATTTCGCGGCTCCCTTATTGAACGGCGCCGGTGGCGACGAACCCGTTCTCGTGCGCACCGAGAGCCCGGATGGCGGCTTCAGTTTCGTGAGCTTGAAACAGAGGGCCTTCGACCTTCGCGACAGAGGCGTCGCTGGCCGGGAAGTCCCCGGCCCGGTCGATGCGTATGTGAGCACGGAGAGGGGCATTTACCGTCCAGGAGAAACGGTTCACCTGACGGCATTCGTTCGTGACGGCCAAGGAAAGGCACTTGAAGGCAAAGTGCCCATGACTCTCCGGCTCATTCGTCCGGATGGGGTTGAGGTTGATCGCCGGATTCTCCAGGATGCCGGGGGTTCTTCATATGTCGAAAATTTGCCCATTGATCCCAACGCCCATATGGGTGAATGGAACGCCCGTCTCTATCTCAATCCCAAAGAGGAACCGATAGGTAGCGTCAGCTTCCAGGTTGCCGACTTCGTTCCCCCCAAGATCGAAGTAAAGGCCGAAGGGGTTCTAGCTCCGCAAAGGCGAGGCGCCAAGATATCGTTGAGCCTGTCGGCGGATTATTTTTTCGGTGCTCCGGCGGATGGACTGCGCGTCAAGGCAAGGGCGCGGTTACGCGCTCGAAGGAGCCCATATTCGGAATGGGAAGGTTTCTTTTTCGGCCTTGAGGAAGAGACGTTCGACCCCATCATGATCAATATCGAAGAGGGCAAACTGGACGAGGCGGGAAAGGCAACCCTTTCGGCGTCGCTGGTGGAGTATCCCGATGTAACGGTGCCCCTTGATATAGAGATTTGGGCCCGTGTCTTTGAACTCGGAGGCCGTGCTCGAACGGCTAAGGTCGCCATGCCGCTCAACAACCTTGAAAAGGCGATCGGCATCCGTCCCCTTTTCGATAAAGGCCGGGTTGCGGAGGGCGCACGGGCAATGTTCGAGGTTGTTGCCCTGAACCGGAACGGAAAATCGGGTGGCGCCGAAAACCTCGAATATACCTTCTACAAGGAACACCGTGATTATACGTGGTTCCGCAGGTCCGGCGCATGGGATTACGAGGTGTTCACACGCGATGAAGAGATTCACGTTGGCAGCTTGGCGGTATCGGCGGGTTCGCTCGGAAAGATCGGCATGAATGTGGAGTGGGGCGCCTATCGCCTTGAAGTGAGGGACACCCGATCCGAAGCGGCAAGCAGTCACAGGTTTCATGCGGGCTGGGGCGGTTCCGCTTCCGGACCTGACCGTCCGGATAGTCTTCGGGTAGAACTTGACCGCAAGGAATACCGCGCGGGTGACACCGCCAAGCTTTTCATTTCTCCACCTTTCCCGGGAAAGCTTGTGTTGGTCGTGGCCGGCAAGGAGCTTGAAATTTTCCCCGCTGGCGACATAACCAGGGAAGGCAAGTCTGTTGAAATCCCGATAAACGGCCGCTGGGCGGCGGAGCCCGGCATTTACGTTATGCCAATAGTGTTCCGGCCTGGAGATTTGGCAATGGAACAACAACCAGGTCGGGCGGTTGGCGTTGCTTGGATGGGGATGGATGCCAGCGGCCGCAAGCTGAATGTTTCATTGAATACCCCGGAAGAGGTGCGGTCAGGGCAACAACTGACGGTGCTTGTGGACACGGCGAGTCCCGATGCCGAAACTTTTGTTTCGCTAGCCGCCGTTGATGATGCGGTTCTTGGCCTGACGAATTACCAGACACCCAACCCTTTTTTGCATTTCTTCGCACAGCGGCGGCTGGGCTATGAAGTTCGCGATACATACGGCTACCTGATTAATCCATACGGAGCTGAACGCGCCGCCGTTCAGTCCGGGGGCGATGAATCCACGGGCCGTCTTGACCAAGGTCTATCCACTCGATCCTCCAAGGTCGTCAGCCTTTTTTCCGATGTTGTCCGTACGAACGCCGAAGGGAAGACTGAAATTTCGTTTGAAGTACCGCAATTTTCAGGGCGATTAAGAATCATGGCGGTTGCCTGGAATGGCAAACAACTCGGTAGTGCCGAAAGCAAGGTTCAGGTTCGTGACCCCGTGTTCGCCGACCTTGTTCTTCCACGTTTCCTAGCCCCTGGCGATCGGGCGCTGGCAGCGGCAACCTTCAACAACTTCAGCGGTGAGGCGGGAACCTATGAGGTGAATTTCACAAGCAAGGGCCCGGTGATGCTTGATGGGAAAACCTCCTGGGAGATCAAACTCGGCATCAAGGAAAACTTCAATATCGAAGT
>DUZD01000061.1 GCA_013349695.1 Rhodospirillaceae bacterium | reverse complement strand
GTCTCGCCTCCAGCCGTGCGCGTCGGCTACACTGAAACATCGACACCGGCCAAGCCGGTGGACGGAAAACTCTGTCCGGTACCTTGAAATCGGACATGAGAGAGCACGTTCCATTCAGTTGCGGGTGCTTGGGGAATTCGAAGTAACGTCGTTGCCGCCAGAAAAACCGGCTGAAAACCCCCCTTACGATATTGCTTTCGGCATCGATTCCGCCGGGTTTCCGGCCCCTCCCATCAAGGCCGCCGACGGTAATTTTCCATCCTATCCGAAGGCAGCCCCGAGATCACCGCCAAGGCGGTGGCGCCGCCGATGTAAGCCAAAAACATCCATGCGATCGCTTCCATCGAGACGCCATGATCGATCATCCAGCCCAAAGCCGCCGGTGACAGGGCCGTCGAAAATACCATCAATGCCGAGGCCAGCGCCCGGATCGCTCCCAAATGGGCGACGCCGTAAACCTCCGCCCACATGGCGCCGACGACCGTGAAGCTGGCGCCCGAGGTCATTCCCGCCGTCACCATGTAAAACAGGGCGACGCCGGGATGATTGGAAACGGCGAGAGCCAGAAGCGCCAGCGCCAGGGGCAACAGATAAAACGGCAACAGCCGCGAAGCTCCCAGCCGATCGACAAGTTGGCCGGAAAACAGCGACGAAATCACCGTGGCGGCGGCGTAACCGATGAAACAACTGGCCAGCCAAGCCAGGCTCCAACCTTTTGTCGAGGCGAGGTGGATTTGGTGGAAAAAGAGGCCGGTCAGAATAAACGGCGGCGCCAAAACGGCGGGCAGGACCAAATAGAAGCGCCGGTCGCCAAGCACCTCCCGCCGCGTCCATTGGCGTTGGCGAAAAACCTGGTTGCCTTGCCGGCTCCGTTCGCCGAGACGGTGATGTCGTTGCCCATGTCCCTTCAGCAGCCACAACACCATTGGGGCCAGAAGCAAGGCCATGGCCGTGCCGATCGCCAGCCAGGTTTCCCGCCAGCCAATGGCGCCGACAAGAACCACGGCGGTCAGCGGCATGACGGCTTCTCCCAACGGATATCCGAGCGCCGCCACGCTCATCGCCTTGCCCCGCTGGTGCTCGAAATACCGCGCCATGCTGGTCGCCGAGGCATGGCCCATCAAGCCTTGTCCCGCCAGCCGCAATGTGTACAAGGCGATGACCAGAAAAACGGTGGAAGACGCGGAAGCCATGAAAAAACTGGCGCCGGCAAGAGCCGCCGAGATCGACAAGCTGAAGACGCGCAAGTCGATGGTGTCGATCAAACGTCCGGCCCAGACCATTGTAATGGCGCTGCCCAGCGTGGCCAGCGAATACAAGATTCCGAAGTCGCCATGGGACAAGGCGAACTCCGTCCGGATGTGGTTGCCGAAAAGCGAGATGAAGTAGGTCTGGCCGAAACTCGAACAGAAAACGAGAAGCAGGCCGAAAGCGAGGAACCGCCGGTTGTCGAGCACGAAAAGCAGGTATTTCACGGTCAACCCCTATCGAACCTGTTCCTTGCCTTTTTTGAAAACGGCCATTGGAAGAAGGCCCGGCCGGCCCCGGCCGGATGTTCTTTCAGAACCCTGACCGCGTCCGCCCCCAGCCAAGCATGCTTAAATGGCGCCGGCAAGCCGGCTTGCGCATAGGGTCGGAAATAGCTTCACGGCCGGGATTGTCACGCCGGTTCGCTGGCAAAAAGCGATGTCCGGGAATATGGCCATGCCGCCGCGGATAGCGCCAAAACCTTACTTCGTTGAGTGGAAAGGGACTACCGGACGACCGCCGTTGGCTATACGCGGTGACGCCACCAGGAGGTTGTACCGATGGAAAAAACGGGCCGGTAGTGTCTGACGGTCTTGGTCTCGACCACCTGCTTGATCTGGTTGTCGAGAAGGTAGGATTTGCCGCCGATGAAAACGATAAGCACGGCGTGACCGACCTTCAAATTCATGTCTTTCACCGCCACCACACGCAATTGCTCGCTCTTGAATCCGAGCTTCTTCAGCGACATGAATTTGATGATGGCGTAGTCCTCGCAGTCGCCGAAACGGGTCATGAATTCGCTGGGCGTCGACCAGTAGTCCTTCCTCCCCCAGTTCGCCTTGTCGGTAATGTATTTGGCCCGATTCATAAGGCCGTTGACCGCCTTGATTTGAGAGAGTTGGTCCTTATCCTGGATGCTCTTGAGGAACTGCATCCATTTGCCGTAATGGCATTTATTGAACTTCTTCGAACCGCAAGGCCCTTCCTTTTTCGCCGCTTCCTGTTTGGAATAGCGGCCCAGGGCCGAATTCCATTTCTTGAAAGGCTTCAGGTTTTCGGAACGGATTTCCATGCTGTTGAAGAAGCTGGGAAGGGCTTTCTTGGCGGCGGCGGCGGGATCCATGGGAGCCAAGGAAAAGACAAAAGCCAGCGCCAGGACTCCGATCCACGTAAGCTTGCGACAAGGCATGAAAGTCATTCTCAAGACCCCGACCGATAAGGATATCCGTTTCGCCCGATACCCTTTTATTATACAGGTTTACGAGGGGTGGCGGCAAGTCCGATCGGCCGCCCTTCACCTGAATGTGACGCCGGCTTCGCAAGCCGCCGCCGCGGGCGGAATTTTTCTGGCCCATCGCCGTGGCAAGTGGAGTTGGGGTAGACCGAATGACGGCTGGAAGCATCTTGGCTTCCTCGACGCCACCCCGATCCGGGGGTTGCTTGTTGAGTTGCTTCCGGGCAAGAATATGATTTCCCGTGGTGATTTGAGAGGGACTTCCATGCGTTCTGTAGTGTTGGCTTTGTTGGTAGTGGTGCTGGGGCTTATGCCTTCCGCCCAGGCGGCGACGCATGGTATCGACGTGACGCTGAAAGCGAGCGAGGCGCCGGCGGCGTCCGGGGCCAGTTCCGCCGCGCCGGCGCGGGTGAAGACCAACAAGTTGAAACAACAAAAACAACTCGCCGACGCCGACCCGCCGAAACCGCCGGCGCCCCCGCCGGTGAAGCCGGCTGTCAAGGTGTTTCCGAAGGAAGTGGGGGAAGTCTTCCGCGATTGCTTCGACTGCCCGAGGATGGTGGTCATTCCGGCTGGCGGTTTTCGGATGGGCGACCTCAACGACGACGCCGGCAAGGACGCGAAACCGGCCCACGACGTGACCATCCCGCGTCCCTTCGCGGTCGGCAGGTACGAGGTGACGTTCAGCGAGTGGGACGCCTGCGTTTCGGCTGGCGGCTGCGGTCATAGTCCGGAGGATAGGGGCTGGGGCCGAGACAGCCGCCCGGTAATCTATGTTAGCTGGAATGATGCGAAGGAGTATGTTGACTGGCTGAGCCGTAAGACGGGACAGGAGTATCGCTTACTGAGCGAGTCCGAGTGGGAGTACGCGGCCAGGGCCGGAACGGACACGAAATGGAACTGCGGGAATAAATGGGACTGCTTGGGAGATGTTGCCTGGTACGCCGGAAACGGTGAATCGATGACACACCCTGTTGGAGAAAAGGGAGCTAACGGCTTTGGTCTTTACGACATGCACGGGAACGTGTGGGAATGGGTCGAGGATTGCAAACTGAAATATAGCAGTGCTCCCGCGGACGGTAGCGCCGCAACAATATCGGAGGCCTGCTATCGCGTTAATCGCGGTGGCTCCTGGTACAGCAATCCGAAGATCCTCCTTATGTTTTTTCGCAACGGGAACAACCCAATCGTCCGAGACAACGGTCTGGGATTCCGCATTGCCCGGACGCTTTAGGCCTTTGGGCCTGGGCCTAAAGCTTGCTTGGTGAGCCAGGCATGGCGCTCTGAACCAGCGGCTTCGGCGGGCGGCGCGGCGGCTGGGGCAACGTCGTTTTTCAACACAGAGCGCGGAGAGAAGATACGGAGATCAGGGAGAAACATTAAATCGACTCTGGCCCCGTTTCTTGATATAGGAATATTAATGCCTATGGTGTCCGCTGACTGCGGGACTGTGCCCCGAGCGACCAATCCCAATCCACCTGCATGGTTATGCACGTTTTGCAGCTAAATGGCGCGTGTTCCCATGAGTAAAAATGCTGCTATAACGTTACTTTGAAAAAATATATCAGCCTATGGGGCGTCGATGTCCGACGTTTTTATATCCTACAAGCGAGAAGAGCGCGGTCAAGCTGAGGAAATTGCCAAAGCCATTGCTAGCCGGGGTTACGATACTTGGTGGGATGTTGAATTACTTCCTGGCGACAAGTTCGCCGATGAGATCGAGGCTGTAGTTCGAAAAGCAAAGGTCGCAATCGTTCTTTGGTCTAAAGCATCCGTGAAGTCCGGTTTTGTTCGCGCGGAGGCTTCACTCGCTCTGAAAAGAGGAATTCTTATTTCCGCCCGTTTGGACGATGCGAGTGTCCCTCTCCCTTTCGGCGAACATCACATTCTAGACTTGCGGAACTGGAATGGGTCGTCGGAGGACTCGATATTAAAGCCGCTCCTTGACGCTATTGAAAAGCGAATTGGCAAAGGGCAATCCCCCGCGGAGCCCGCTGATCGAGTTGACATTGTTTTAAAGCAACCGGAGGCAGAGGCCGTTTATTGGAGGTCAATATGCGAAAAAACGCCCCAAGAAATTAAAGAATACGAAGCCTATTTAGGGAAATACGGGGACGATGGCATCATTTTCGATCTTGATAGATTACGAATTGAACAGCTCCAATCTGAAAGTAATAAACCCTGGCCAAAGATATTGAAAGTGGTCGGTAATGCGACTGCGATTGCTGGCCTTTTGGCGATTGTTTTACAAATCGCAGATAGATTCTTCCCTGTCGATAAACAAGAACTGACAGTGGGCACGGTGTTCCAGGACTGCGAGGGGGGGCGGGTGGCGATGGCGGGGGCGTCGCCGGCTCCGGACACGTTTTGTGGCCCCAAGATGGTGGTCGTTCCGCCGGGCAGCTTCCTCATGGGCGACTTGAGCGGCGACGGGGACAGCGACGAGAAACCGTTCCACGGCGTCACTATTGGGGCCAAGTTCGCGGCCGGCAAGCTCGAGGTGACGTTTGCGGAATGGGATGCGTGCATCGCGGCGGGTGGGTGTTCGTCGTACTATCCCGACGATGAGGGCTGGGGCCGTGGCCGCCGTCCGGTGATTAATGTTTTCTGGGACGACATTCAGAGTTACGTGCAATGGCTGAGCGGCAAGACCGGGAAGAATTACCGGCTGTTGAGCGAGTCCGAGTGGGAGTACGCGGCCAGGGCCGGAATGGGCACGAAATGGAGCTGCGGGAATAAAGAGGGCTGCTTGGAAAGTGTTGCCTGGTACGCTGGAAACGGTGGAGAAAAGACACACCCTGTTGGAGAAAAGGGAGCTAACGGCTTTGGTCTTTACGACATGCACGGGAACGTGTGGGAATGGGTCGAGGATTGCAAAATGAAATATGGCAGTACTCCCGCGGACGGTAGTGCTGCAACAATACCGGATGCCTGCAATCGCGTTTATCGCGGCAGCTCCTGGTACGGCGATTCGAGGGTCCTCCGCGCGGCGAATCGGCACGAGAACGCCCCAGACTTCCGTAACTTCAATCTGGGATTCCGCCTTGCCCGGACGCTTTAGGCCTTTAGGCCTAAAGCTTACTTCTCGCCTCTTTACTTCTTTACCTCTTGAACCCAAAAGCGTAGCTTTTAAGTAAAAAAAGAAAAGGGGTCAGGACTTGAGTTGTGAATTGCCAATCGCGATCCGTGTTCATCGGTGTTTATCCGTGGCTTGTATCGGGCGGGCTCATGCCGCGCAAACATGACGGTGGGTGGGGTTCGGCCACGGATACACACCGATAAACACGGACAAGGAAGGGAGCGCATAAGGGAGTCCAGGACCGGTCATGATGATAAATAGGACCGGCGTCCGTCTTGGCCTTCGCGGCGACGGACGCCGGTCCCCCGACTGACACTTTGGCCGCCACGCGCCGCTTCCTGTCCCAGCTTCCAGCCTGATAGCTGAAACTGGCATGGAAGCGCCCCATCCGACTGGTCGAGGCAGCCTGCTTCGTGACTGCATGGCCGCCTACGATCCACCCCATTACCGGGTCGAGGCCAAGCCGGTCGGCATCGTTCACGCCGTCGTACTCGCCATGGCGTCCGAAAACGGATTGGCGGAACTGCCCGGCCAGACCGTAACGACCGTTCTTCCGACGACGGATGTCCGTGAGTACGTCCCCGGCAACCTCGGTCGGTCCGGCCGCATCATCCAGTTCCCGATACGGCAACAACCCAGCCTCGGAACCCCATCTTTTGATGCGATTGGCTATTTTTCTTTCCGAAGGTTGCAATTTTACAACCATGGCGGTGTCCCGAGGCTGGTGGGAAATTGGAGAATCGGCGTAAGCTCCCGATTGGGAAACCTGAAGAAAGTCGGTATGCACATGACTAGGCGCTTGTTCCGTTGGCCCTTGTTGGCGGTTGTCGCCTTTGTAGCTTCGATCCATGTCGCTTGGTGGCTGGCCGGCGACAGCATTGTCGCCCAGGGCAACCTGGCCGATGGCGACAGCTACGCCCACCTGTTGCGCGTCATTCGGCTCTTTGAAACGGGCGGCTGGTTCGACAACAGCCTGCCCAGGGCCAACGCCCCTTACGGGGACAGCTTGCATTGGACCCGCCTTTTCGACGTTCTTCTGATCGTTTTATCCATGCCCCTCGCCCCGGTGCTCGGCTTCGGCAAGGCGCTTTACTGGGCCGGCGCCGTCGTCGGACCGATCCTGCATGTCGCCGCCGCCGTCGCCCTGGTCTGGGCGGTCTTGCCCATCCTCGGCCGGCCCGCCGCCCATGTCGCCGGCGCCTTGACCGCCGCGCAAGCGGGCGTCATGGGGTTCGCCACCGTCGGCCACGCCGACCATCACATGTTGTTCGGCTTGCTGAGCATCCTGGCGCTGGGTTTTGCCGTTCGCGCGCTAATTGCGTCCACCGGCCCCACCGACCATCGACGCGCCGCCCTCTTCGCCGGCGGGTTTTTGGCCCTGGCGCTCTGGGTGGGGCCGGAGGCGCTGATTTTCCTGGCGCTTTGTCTATTGGCCGTCGGTCTGCCTTGGCTGTCGGGCGAGCCGGGGAGGGCCAAGACAAACGTTCACATCGCCATCGGCCTGACGCTGGGCCTGGTGGTGGCGTTGCTCATCGAGCGCGGGGCGGCGGGATATGGGGATGTCGAATACGACCGGCTGTCGATCGTGCACTTGACCCTGGCGGCCTCGCTGTTGGCGTTCTGGAGCGCGGTCGGCGCCACCAGCCGGTTTTGGTCCGGGCGGCATGGCGCCGTCCGGCGTTTGTTGGCGGCGCTGGCCGGCGTCGGCGCCATCGCCTCGGCGATGCGGCTCCTTTACCCGAAAATCCTGCTTGGGCCCATGGCCGAAGTCGACCCGGCCCTGTTTCCCCTTTTCGAAAGGATTTCCGAGTATGGCCCGGTCGGCGACGTTGCCCATTTCCTGCTCTTTATCGGCGGCGCCGTCTTCGCCGCGCCCTGGGTCGTCTGGCGGGCGAAAGAGGAATGGAACGGACCGCGTCGATGGCCTTGGCTTTTTATCGCCGGCGGGCTTTTCGTTTATCTGACATTCACCGTCAACTGGATTCGCTGGTCCCTTTACGCCGGCATATTCATCGCCATTGTGTTGGCCGATCTCGTCGACCGCGCCGATGCCGCGATCACCGCGCGAATGCGGGGGGCCAAGCGTATCCCGGTCAAGGTGTTGGCCATCTTGTTGCTGATCATGGGACCCAGCGCCGCCGGCATCGTCGCCGTCGACAAGGAACCCGGCGCTGGCCGGCGGGCCGGGGGCCGGGACGCCTGCCCCTTGCAAATGATGAGCGGCTTTCTCAACCGGCCGGAATGGGCGGATCGCCAGAGAACCATCGTCGCCTCGGCGAATTTCGGGGCCGAGATCCTCTACAGGACCCGTCACGGGGTGGTCGCCATTCTCCAGCATCGTAGCGGCGCCGGCATTCTCGACGGCATCGGCATCCTCGGCGGCGGCGAGGAAAGCGAAATCCTCTCCTTGGTGCGCCGACGCACAGTCGATCTCATCTTGCTTTGCCCCGGTTCCAGAAACGACGGCTATTTCGTACAAGGCGGGGATGAAGGCGCTCTCTACCGGCGCCTGGAAAAGGGCGAGCCGCCCGGCTGGCTCAAGGAAATCGGCTTGCCCGACCGATTGCAAGAAGAGTTCCGCCTGTTCGAGGTCGTCCCCATCGATTGAGTGGCGGCAACCTTCAGCCGCCGCGGCGGTAAACCGCCCAAGTGTCGCCCGACATCCCCCAATGGGGATAAACGGCGACCAGCTTGTAGGCGGTGGCCCTGGAACCGCCTTTGCGGCGGAAAATCACCGGCTTGGCTTGTTTGCCGCCGGTAAAATGGCCGTCGATGAACCATTCGGCGGGATCGAGCGCGTCTTCGCCGGCAGGGACGAAGCCGACGGCGTTTTCCAAACCCTCGGCGCGGGCGTAGTATTTCAATAACGTCCCGATACTGAATTCATGATATCCGGCGACCCTGACGGGACCGTCCGTGGCGGCGGCGATCGAACGCAAGGCTTCGGCGAAGTGGCCGCGGCCGGCGGTGAAAAACTTGTCGAGAAGCAGGCTATTGGCGAGTAAGAAAAAGATCAACGCCAGGCCAGCCGCGACCCGTCCCCAGGGTCCACGGTCGATCAGCAAGCCAAGGCCGCGCGCCGAGATGACGAGGACAAACAGCGCATTGACAAGGAAATAGCGTGGCAAGACCGTGACCGGAATGTCGATGGCGATCAAGGCAAGGGGAAATCCCAGAATCATCAACAAATGGAAAATCCAGGAGGCGTCACCCTCGCGGTAGAGTCGCCAAATCATCACCATCACCGCCGCGACCACGGCCAACGCCAGCCAGTTCGAGCCGCCGGCAAGGGCATCGACGCCGAAACCGAGTTGCACCATGACGGCGGCCGAGGAGGCAGCGGAAACGGAAGCTGTTCCACCGATGACCATATTATTCCAGGCAACGACGGCGAAGGCTTCGAAGACGAGGAACTGGACACCGAAAAGAAGGGTAAGCCGGGCCAGGGTCGAGACGATCGAACCGAAGCGGCGATAGAGCACCATCGCCGCCCAGGCCGCCAGAGCCGCCTCGACCATGAGGAAAGTCAGATGCGAGGCAAGCCCCAGCAGCGAAACCAGAATGAACGCCGCCAAGCGGCGGCGGCAAGGCGCCCGCAGATAGGCTTCCATCAGATGGAAGGAAGCCAGCGCCGCCAGCAGCAGCAAGGCGTAACCCCTGGCTTCGCTGGAAAAATGGATCATCGGATAGCTGAAGGCGATCAGGCCCGCCGCGATCAGGCCATCGCGCCGGCTTCGCCGCCAACCCATGGCCGCCGCCATCGCGACGGCGGCGGTTCCGGCGCCCATGGCCAGGGCGCGATAGGCGAAAGCGCCGGCTTGCGGTCCGACCATCGCCAAGTAGAGCGTGTTGAGGGGATGGGTATTGTCGTGAAAAAGCAAGGGAAGCCTGTCGACAAGGGACGGCCGGGTCATGGCCACGGCCAGGTTGTCGAGGGACCAGATTTCGTCGAGCCAGAGGTCGCCTTGCGCCGCCTTGAGCCGGAGCAGGCCGGCGGCGGCAACGATCACGCAAACGAGGATAATCGCGCCGCTCGAAGAGGATCGCCGAGGCGAGAAATTCGGTGACAGCATACTAGTTTCCGCCTTTCCTCTTGTTTGCAAATGGCAAGGCTTTGAAAAATAGTATGCTGAATTTTTTGCAAAAGGTCAGTCAGGGAATGAAGCGGCTTCGTTCCATCGTCGTGGTGATCCTCGCCGTCCTGCCCATGGATCTGGGGCTGGCTTGGTATTGCCGCTCCAACTGCGACTTTTGGAAGAGCGTCTATCCCCCGAACGATCACCGCGTCCGATCCGAGGAATACCATCACGGCTTGGCGCCCAACCGGCGGGTTATCGAAAGCTGGGGCCTTGTTCGTTACCGCTATGCCACCAACTCCCTTGGCTTCAAGGACGCGGCACCCCGGACCGTCGACGCGGACAAGGAGGGTAGGAGGATTCTGTTCATCGGCGATTCCTTCACCGAGGGGAAGGGATTTGATTTTCCGAGTTCCTTTGTCGGCCTGATAGCCGAAAAAATGAAAATGCGCGGTATCGAGGTGCTCAACGCCGCCGTCGACTCATACTCGCCGGCGATCTACCGCCGCAAGGTCGAACACCTCATCGAGACGCGGCGGCTGAAATTCGACACCCTTGTCGTCTTCCTCGACCTCTCCGACATCCATGACGAGGTCAGGCGATACCAAGTCGATGACCAAGGCCGTCTTGTTGTTCCCCGGCCAGAAAGGGAAGGGCTTGCCGAGCGGCTCGGCCGTTTCCCGCGCGACAACTCGCTCATCGCCCGGTTTTTTTCCCTCGCCTACGATCAGCTGGAGTTCGTGGGCAAGGTTGTCAAGCGCCGCATCGAAATCGCCGAAAAATGGAATAAGTTGTTTTTCGACGTCGACGGCATGGATCTATGGGCTTATTCGGTGACCGATCTGGATGCCGCCGCATGGACATACGACGATATCCGCTGGGCGGCTTACGGCGCCGCCGGACGGCAACGGGCGGCGGGGGAAATGGATGGGCTGTTGTCCTTGCTGAGGAGGCACGGCATCGAACTGATCCTCGTCGTCTATCCCTGGCCGGACCAATTGTTTCATGATCCCGAGGCGCCGCGCCACCAGGGATTCTGGCGGGCCTGGAGCGCCGCCCGCGGCGTCCGCTTCATCAGCCTTTTCGCCGAGTTCACCGAAGGCGACCCCAGGCAGGTTCTGAGCCGCTATTTCATTGCCAACGATTTCCATTGGAACGCCGAAGGGCACGAATTGGTCGCCCGGGCTTTTCTCGATGCCCTAGGCTTTTCCGGACTGTCCGCACCGTTATCTGGGACAGCCCCTTAGATTGTTCTACCAGTTCTCACCCAACAACTCGAAATGGGCTTGCGGGTGGACACAGGCCGGGCAGACCTCCGGCGCTTCCTTGCCTTCGTGCAAATAGCCGCAGTTGCGGCAGCGCCATATAGTCTCCTCTTGGCGTTTGAACACCCGGTCCGCCTCGATGTTGTCGGCCAAATCCGCAAACCGTTTGCCATGCTGCTTTTCCGCAAAGACAATCGCTTCGAAGGCTTTGGCGATATTCTCGAAGCCCTCCTCGCGGGCGACCTTGGCAAAACCGGGATACATCTCGGTCCATTCGTATTCCTCGCCAGCAGCCGCCATGCGTAGATTTTCCAGCGTCGTACCGTTTCCACCAGCAGGGAAAGCCGCGGATATTTCCACATTTCCACCTTCCAAGAACTTGTAAAAGCGGCTGGCGTGGGCCTTTTCCTGATCCGCCGTTTCCTCGAATACGTGGGCAATCTGAACAAAACCTTCTTTACGGGCTTTACCGGCCCAGAAGGTGTAACGGTTACGTGCTTGGGATTCCCCAGCAAACGCTAACAGCAAGTTTTTTTCGCTCTGCGTGCCCTTGATCGACATATTGCCCCTCATGACGTGGTTGTTTGGATAGGCGTAGGTAACGATAAGAAGAGGCTAACATGAGCCCCTAATAACCTCCGGGTTGGCGGAAATCATATCCGCCGAACCAATATTTTTGGCTGTCCGTGTACGTCCATTATCCACATGATATAACAGTGAGTTAGGTGATTTAGCATCGATCATCATCCATTGCTATTCGCCAAAATCCACTTTGTATTAATGGGTTGGTTTATGGGTAAATCCAGCATGGATGGCGAGAATGAGTAGGCAGATTCAGACAGTGAATCTAGGGACAGGTGAATCTAGGGACAGTATATAGTTTTTCGCATAGGTCGTGTCCGATAGTTGGTGGAAATTTGTTTTCGGCGTAACTTCCGATCCCGATGGTCACTCAATCATGCGGCGAGGTCAAGCGGCTGCTCGACAGGGGCTTGGTCCAGCGTTTGCCAGCCGTCGACGCGGCGCATGGCGATCTGCCCCGACGCCATCAAGGCCCAGAATAGCATGGCCACCGTTTCCGCGTTGGGCAGCGCGCATTGGGTCTTGATCCGGCGCTTGAACTCTCCGTGCAGACGTTCGATGGGTCAACGTATACGTTGACGGTTGTCCGCAAGGATTTCCATTGTCCGGGAGGATAGCGCGGGAAGGTGAACAGCCGATCCCCGTTCGTCCGCTTTGCGGCCTCACCCTCCAGGCTGTCCGCCACGCCGGGACACTTCAGCCGCCACTTGGCCAGGAAGGCCTTGCGCTTCTTGCGTACCTCGCTGGCGTCCTCGGCGTAC
>DUZD01000060.1 GCA_013349695.1 Rhodospirillaceae bacterium | reverse complement strand
CAAACACGCATCGACAATTCACAATTCAAGATCTTGCATCCTGCTTGAGCGGCGGGATGTGTTTCGATTGAACGCATCCGCCGCCGCATGGCCAACGCCCGCCGGCGGAGATGGACAAATCGTCATTTCGTTGACCCCACCGCCCGTGTCGCCTTCTTGAGCCAAGCCAGGGTTTTTTCGTCGACGAGCGGCGCCAGTTCATCGCCGACGCGGGCGTGATAGGCGTCTAGCCAGGCGATCTCCTCGGCCGTCAACATCGACGCCTCGACAAGATTCAAGTCGATGGGGGCCAAGGTCAGGGCTTCGAACCCGAGAAGTTCCCGTTCCGCCCCGGCGGGAGCCGGCGCCGCCGTCACCGCCAACAGATTTTCGATGCGGATGCCATAGGCCCCGGCCTTGTAATATCCAGGTTCGTTGGAGACGACCATGCCGGCTTCCAGGGCGACCTTGCTGGGATGCTTGGAAATCCGCTGCGGCCCCTCGTGCACGCTCAAGTAACAGCCGACCCCGTGACCGGTCCCGTGGTCGTAGTCCAGGCCCGCTTCCCACAGCGCCCGGCGGGCCAGGGAATCCAGTTGCGAACCGGTGGTCCCCTTCGGAAAGCGGCTCGTCGCCATGGCGATATGGCCCTTGAGCACGCGGGTGAAACGGTCGCTCATCTCTTCCGTCGGCTCGCCGATGGCCAGCGTCCGCGTCACGTCGGTGGTGCCGTCGAGATAGTGGGCGCCGGAATCGACCAGATAAAGCGATCCCGGCCGCAGGCGGCGGTTGGTTTTTTCGCTGACCCGGTAATGGACGATGGCGCCGTTGGGCCCGGACGCCGAGATGGTGGCGAAACTCAGGCCCCGGAAACGGTCGTTTTCGCGGCGCAGGGACTCAAGGCGCTGCGCAGCCGTGGTCTCGGTGACGGCGCCGGCCGGCGCCGCAACGGAAAGCCAGGCAAGAAAACAACAAAGCTTGGCGCCGTCGCGCCGGTGGGCGGCGCGCATTCCCGCCAATTCGACCGGATTCTTTTTGGCCTTCGGCAATAGGCAGGGGTCCGCCCCCGGCGACAGGTCGGCCCCGGAATCCCGCAAGCGCCTGAAAACCCAGTCCGGGGCGCCGTCGGCATCCAGGCACACGGCCTTGCCCGCCTCGCCCAAGCGGTCGAGGGCCGGGCCGAAGGCGTCGGGGCCATGAAGGCGCACCTCGCCGCCCAGATGTCGGCGCACACCCGCCGTGAGCTTGCGGGGATCGACGAACAAATCAACGCAGCCGTCGGCATGAATGAGGGCGAAGGCCAAAGGCAACGGCGCGAACGGCACGTCGCCGCCGCGGATATTGAGAAGCCAAGCGATGGAATCGGGCGCCGTCAGCACCGCAACGGCCAGTTTCCGCTGGCCAAGGCTTTCGCCGAGTTGGCGGCGCTTGGCGGCGGAAGCCATGCCGGCGACGGCGTCATCGTGGGCGACGATGGGGCTTATGGGCGGCGGCGGCTGGCCGCTCCAAACGGCATCCACCGGGTTTTCCGCGGCGGCCGCCAGTTTGGCCCCGGCCTTTTTGCAGGCAGCGCGTAAACGCCGCAATTGATTTGGAGTATGCAACCATGGATCGTAGCCTAACCGGCCACCGGGAACGGAAAAATGTTCGCCGATCCAATTGCCCGGCGTCTCGTCGGGAAGTTGCCGAAGCTCGAACAGGTCGCCGTCCACTTCCGCCCGCGCCTGCAGAGTGTAGCGTCCGTCCACGAAAATGGCGGCCCGATCGGAAAGCACCACCGCCTGACCGGCGGAACCGGTGAAACCGGTAAGCCAAGCCAGACGCTCCGCCCGCAACGGAACGTATTCGTTCTGATGCTCGTCAAAGCGGGGGACGATGAAGCCGTCAAGGGCAAGGCGTTTCATTTCGGCGCGCAAGGCCCCGAGCCTGGCCGCGTCGCCGGCGCCTTCCAGCCCGCTACTGAACGAAAGCGAAGTCTCGGCATGAAGGGCGGCCAGCTGGCAAGCGAGTTTGTCGCCGATAGCCTCGCCGATAAGAGCCATCCAAGCGCCAGGCTCGACGCCCCGCGGCGCCGCGGCGACGCCCCGCGCCAGGTCGCGCACGGCCGCCGCGCGCCAGGCCGAGCCGGCCTCCCGCAACAGCCGATCCAGTCTTTCGTCGCCTGAGTAGGTTTCGTTCAAAGCCGCAATCCTTAAAATCCGTCGCGCCCGTGCCCGGTTCCCCTTTCCGGGCCGTCATTCAGGCATCCTATTTTCCGCCCTTGCCGCGGATTTGACTGTAGCCCCGCCGTGTCATGCAGTCGCCGAACAGGCGATTGCCCCGCTTGCCGGCGTCGTAACGGGCCATGCGAGTTTCGAAGGTGTCGGCGGTGCCGAAATCGCCGCGGCCAAGATAGATGTGCTCGCGTACGTATTCCCTTTCGGCCGCCGTCGTGGCGAGGCGGCGGCATGCCGTGCGGTCCTTGCTCCACTGCTCTTCGGGAACGCCCGGATTTTCCCAGTGGCCGGGTTTTTCCCAAGGCAAGGTCCCGCCGCAGGACGCGGCCAGCAGCAAGGCCAGTAACGTCACGAATGTTTTGACGCGCGTGGTCATGGCGTTTCCTTTCCCGTTTTCAGCAGCCAGACCCGGTTGGCCAGGTCCGTCAGGTCGTCGTAATCCCAGGTTCCCTGGTCGTTGAGGCGCCGCGCCAGGCCGGCGGGGATGGCGGCGAGACCGTTGCGGGCGCCGGCGATGGCCCCGGTCATGGCCGCCGTGGTGTCGACATCGCCGCCGACGGCGATGGCGGTGCGGACGGACCGCCAGTAGTCGTCGGGGCTGCGTAGGAAGGAATAGAGGCTCCACAGCACGCTGCCGATGACGAACGGCGAGATACCCGTCCAAACGTCCCGGAAGCCCTCCGCCAGTCCGGCGCGGGAAATGAAGGTGACGGCTTCATCCGGCGGCAGCGGCAGCCACGAGACGAGTCGCCCGACGGCATCGGCCATGGCGGAATCGACGCTGCCCGCCCAATCGGCCAATTGGCCAAGGAAAGCGGAAGCTTCGAGGGGAGCGTCGTCCATCGCCAGCGCCACCGCGCCGGCGATGGCGACGGCGCCCGCCGAGCAGCGGGGATCGGCGTGGGTGATGCGGCCCTGGTCGCGGGCGGCGGCGATCAGGGCGGCGGCGTCGTCGTAAAACATCAAGCCCACCGGTCCGGCCCGCATGGCGCTGCCGTTGCCGGCCGATGGCGGCGGCGTTCCGGCCTTTTCCCATGCTACGCCGGCGGCCAGCCGCAAGGCCGCTTCCTCGGTCGCCCGACCCCGTCCGACGATGCGGTTTTCGGTAAAAATGGCGGCGATGCGGGTGGCGTAGTCGGCGGCGTCGAAACGGCCTTTTTCGGCGTAGCTCCGCATGAGCTCGCGGGCGAGCTGGGAATCGTCGGAATATTGGCCGAAAGCAAAGGGACCGCGACGGCCCTTTTCGGCGCCGCCGCTTTTCATGAGCGTCTCGACGTAGTTCCGGCAGGCCGCCGGCGGCTGCCCCTCGACGATGAAACCCAGGGCGTCGCCCAGGCATTGGCCGATCAGGCAGCCCGTGAACCTGTCGGCGGCCGGGGTCATGGGCGGCTTTTTCCGTATTCTCCGAGCGCTCCGCCCAGCCGTGGAGATTTCGCCGTCATGTCTCCGGAGTCCTTGCGGGAGCGAGGCAACCGCGGACGAAGGCGACGATCTTCGGTTGATCCCATTCGGCGGCGCCGACGACACGGCCGATTTCCTTGCCTTCGGCGTCGATCAAGACGGTCGTCGGCAGCCCCGTGACGCCCAGTCCGTTGGTCAACGCGTTACCTCTGTCGATGAGGACCGGAAGGTTGACAATGCGGTTTTTTCGATAGAATTTTTCGACGTCGGCGGTGCCGCCGCGGTTCAAGGAAACCGTCAACACTTCGACGCCGCCGCCGCTTATTTTCGCCCGCAGCCGGTCAAGCGCCGGCATTTCGAGCACGCAAGGATAGCACCAAGTCGCCCAGAAATTCAGCACCACGCCCTTGCTCCGGTAATCGGCAAGAGTGAGTTCATTGCCGCCGCCGTCGAAAAAGGCCTCGCCCAGGACCGGTTTCGGCGGTTGCGTGGGAAAAAATTTGGCGAATGTGTTTGCCGCCGGAACGCATTTCTCGCTTTCGATGCTTGCAAGCCGCGGGTATATGGCCACAATCACCCAAGCGATGATCAAGAAGATCACCGCCGCGAAGGCAAAACGCAACATGTTCGTATTCAATTCAACTTCCCCGGATGCAACACCATGACCGGCAAATCCTCCAACCGGGCGCCCGCCGATGGCGCCGGTAAAGACACCAACATCATTCGGGGCGGCCGGTTCGGCGCCGATCCTTGCGAACTCATGCAGGAAATCAATGCCTCGGTTGATTTCGACAAGCGCCTCTATGTTCACGACATCGCCGGATCCAAGGCCCACTGCGCCATGCTGGTCAGCCAGGGCATCATATCCGAAAAGGACGGCGAGGCGATCCTCGACGGCCTCAACAAAATACTGCAAGAAATCGGCAGCGGCCAATTCACCTTTAAGCGATCCCTGGAGGACATCCATATGAATGTCGAGGCGCGCTTGGGCGAACTGGCCGGCGAGGCCGCCGGATGTCTACATACGGCGCGTTCGCGCAACGATCAAGTGGCCACCGACTTTAGACTCTGGGTTCGGGACGCCATCGATGGACTCGATGAAGGACTCAAAAACCTGCAATCGGTACTGGTCGACCAGGCTTCGGCCCATGCCGGCGCCGTCATGCCCGGCTTCACCCATTTGCAATCGGCGCAGCCGGTGACCCTTGGCCATCACCTGCTGGCCTATGTCGAAATGTTCGGACGCGACCGCAGCCGCCTCAAGGATTGCCGCCGCCGCCTCAACGAATGTCCATTGGGCGCGGCGGCCCTGGCCGGCACGTCGTTTCCCGTTGACCGGGAGATGACGGCGCGGGCCTTGGGATTCGACAAACCCGTGGCCAATTCCATGGACGCCGTGTCCGACCGCGATTTCGCGCTGGAATTCCTGGCCCTGGCGGCGATCCTGGCCGTGCATCTGTCACGCCTGGCCGAGGAGATCGTCCTCTGGTGTTCGGACCTGTTCGCTTTCGCCCGTCTGCCGGACACCCTTTCGACGGGCAGCTCGATCATGCCCCAGAAGCGCAATCCCGACGCCGCCGAACTGGTCCGGGCGAAGGCCGGGCGGGTGATCGGCTCCCTCAACGCCTTGCTCGTCGTCATGAAGGGCCTGCCGCTGGCTTACGGCAAGGATATGCAGGAAGATAAGGAGCCGGTCTTCGATGCCGCCGATACCCTGGCTTTAAGCATCGCCGGCATGGGCGCTATGTTGCGGGACATCACCTTCAGGCCCGAGCGCATGCGGCAAGCGGCGGGCCATGGCCATGCCACCGCCACCGATCTCGCCGACTGGCTGGTCAGGGCTTTGAGAGTCCCCTTTCGCCGCGCCCACCAGATCACCGGACGTCTGGTCACGAGGGCCGAGCAAAAAGGATGCCGGTTGGAGGATCTGTCATTGGACGAGATGCAACAAGCGGAGGCCAGGATCAACGACGGCGTTTTCGAGGTGCTGGGGGTGGAAAATTCGGTCAAAAGCCGGCAAAGTTACGGCGGCACCGCGCCCGATAGGGTGCGTAGCGCCGCCGCCGAAGCCAGGAAACGGTTTTTAGAGTAGAAATGGAAGAATGGGACAGACAGACATGATCCGCAAGATTGTCATTGTCATGCTTATCCTCGCCTTGGCCTCGCCGCTTGCCGCCTGCGGCCGCAAGTCGTCGCCGGAGCATCCCAAAGGCTCCGACCACCCGCGGACCTACCCGACCCAGTAACGGACGGCGGGAATTGCCGGATCATGGATCATTTCGTCTACCGGGACGGCCGGCTGTGCGCCGAGGACGTCTCCTTGATCCGTATCGCCGAGGAAACGGGAACGCCGTTTTATTGTTATTCCCAAGCCACCATCGAGCGGCACTACCGGGTTTTCGCCGATGCCTTCGCCGATGTCGATGCAACCGTTTGCTATGCGGTTAAAGCCAATTCCAACATCGCCGTCATTGGCGTCCTCGCCCGGCTCGGCGCCGGCGCCGACGTGGTTTCCGGTGGCGAACTCAAGCGCGCCTTGACGGCGGGCATTCCGGCTTCGCGCATCGTCTTTTCCGGCATCGGCAAGACCGGCGAGGAATTGGCGGCGGCGCTGGACGCCGGGATTCTTCAGATCAACGTGGAATCGGAACCCGAATTGGAGCTTCTCGGGCAAGTGGCCGCAGACAAGGGCGTCAGCGCCCCCGTCGCCATCCGCATCAACCCCGGCATCGACGCCCTGACCCACGACAAGATCGCCACCGGAAAAGCCGAGAACAAATTCGGTATCGAGTGGACACGGGCCCACCGGGTCTATTGCCGCGCCATGACCATGCCTGGGATCGATATTGTCGGTATCGCCGTGCATATCGGTTCGCAAGTGACGGATTTGGAGCCGTTCAGAGAAGCCTACGTCAGGACGCGCGACCTGGCCGCCTTGTTGCGCGCCGACGGCATCGCCATTCGCCGCCTCGACCTCGGAGGAGGTCTCGGCATTCCCTACGGCGATGAGCCGGCGCCCTCGCCCGGCGAGTACGCGGCGGTAGTCAAATCGGCGATCGGCGATCTCGACTGCCATCTGATCCTGGAGCCGGGCCGGGTCATTGCCGGCAATGCCGGAATCCTCGTCACCTCCGTGCTCTACGTCAAGGAAGGGGCAACCCGCCGTTTTGTCGTTGTCGACGCCGCCATGAATGACCTGATGCGCCCGGCGCTGTATAATGCCTTTCACGGCATTGCCACGGTGATGGAAACCCCCGCCAAGACCGAGTGCAAGGAGGTGGACGTGGTCGGACCCATTTGCGAAACCGGCGATACCTTCGCCACCGGCAGACCATTGCCACCGCTTAAGGCAGGAGATCTGTTGGCCATCCGCGCCGCCGGCGCTTACGGCGCCGTGATGTCGTCGGTCTATAACACTCGGCCTCTGGTCCCCGAGGTCCTGGTTCGGGGCGGAGATTTCGCCTTGGTAAGGGAACGGCTGAGCGTCGATGACATGCTGTCCCGGGAAGTGATTCCGAACTGGCTGAAAACCTGATGAGCGGATCCGGCGCCGCGAAACCACCGCGCCGCGTCCGCCTTTTGTGGATTCTGGGACTGGCGCGGACGGTCCTTTTGTGGGAACGCCTTTGGTCCCGGTTCTGGAAGGTGGCGGCCTTGGCCGGACTGTTTGTTTCCATCGCCTTGCTTGACGTTCTCCCCTTCCTCCCCGGCTGGCTGCATGTCTTGGTGTTAGCCGTTTTCGCGGTTGGATTGACGATCGTCTCGCGCCAAGGCATGGCCGGATTCCGCCAGGTGGACGTGGCAATGGCCCGTCGCCGCCTGGAACGGGACAGCGGCTTGCGGCACCGTCCCTTGACGGCGCTGGCCGACCGCCTTGCCACCGACGGCGGCAATCGCGCCGTCTTGGACTTGTGGCGAGCTCATCTTGCGCGGACGGGCCGGGCCATCGGTCGTCTCAGGTTGCGTATTCCTTCCCCCGGGGTCGCCTCGCTGGACCCATTTGGCTTGCGGGCGGCGGTTTTCCTGTTCCTGGTGATTGCCTTGGCGGCCAGCCGCGGTGACGCCGCGGGCCGCCTGGAACGCGCTTTTATTCCCCGCTTCGACGGTTCCCTTGGCGGCCCCTTGAGCCTGGATATCTGGGTTACGCCACCGGCTTATACGGGATTGGCGCCGCTATTTCTCGACAGGGCATCGGAAAAGACCGAGGCGGTGAAAGTTCCCGTCGGCAGCGCCCTTATGGCGCAGACCGGAGGAACCCGTTCGGCGCCACGGCTTTGGCTCGGAGGCCGTCGTCTCGAGTTCGCCAAACTCGCTCCGCAAGACTTCGATTCCGGCGGCCACGGGATCGAGGCCGTCATCGAGGACAGCGACCACCGGCTGGCGGTCGATGTCGATGGCCGGGAACTCGTCTCCTGGCCTCTCGAAGTCATTGCCGACGCCCCGCCCAAGGTGGCTTTCGGCAAGACGCCGGCGGCGGCCGGCGGGGCTCGCCTGCGCCTTGATTTCGAAGCCAGCGACGATTACGGGCTCGGCGGGTTGCGGGCGGTGATCCGGCGCGCCGGCGAAAACGTCGGCGCCGACAGGGGCTCCGCCGTCCGGCTGGCGCTGCCATTTTCCGGCATCGGCTCGAAAAAGGCGCGGGGGACCACCATCCAGGACCTGACCGCCCATCCCTGGGCGGGGTTGCCGGTGCAAATCCGACTGGTCGCCGTGGACGCGATCGGACAAAGGGGTAAAAGTCGGGCCGCCCAATTGGTCCTTCCCGAACGGACCTTCAACCACCCAATCGCCAGGGCGATCGTTGCCGAGCGCAAAAAACTCTCCACCCCGGCCGCCGGGGTTGGCGCCGAAGTCGCCCGGGCCCTTGACGGAATCGCCGTTGACGCCAGGCCATATTTCGACGAGACCGTGGTTTTTCTGGCCCTCGCCGTCGCCCGGGCAAGGCTGCTCCATGATCGGACCGGCACCGTCATTGCCTCGGTTCAAAGGTTGTTATGGAACACGGCGGTCGGAATCGAGGACGGCAAACTCTCCCTCGCCGAACGGCAATTACGGGGCGCCCGGAAGCAACTGATGGAGGCGCTCGCCAACAACGCCGAGCCGGGGGAAATCGACCGCTTGATGGATGCCCTGCAATGGGCGTTGAACAAATACCTGGCGGCCCTGCAAGATCGTTTGCAAGGCCGGCAAATGATCGAAATGCCCCCGGGTATTCCCATCGAACTGGTAACGAACGACGACTTGCGGCGACTGCTCGATGAGGCGCGGGAGCTGGCCCGCGCCGGCGCCGTCGACGCCGCCCGGCGGTTGCTGTCCGAACTGGAACGGTTTCTCGACGGTTTTAGCGCCGCCCTCTCGCCCGGCGAAGCCGACAAAGAGCTGACAAAGGCGCTGGGCCTGATGCGAGATCTCGACGCGCTCACCGACCAACAGCGAAAACTGCTCGATGAATCGTTTCGGCGGTTACGGGAGCGCCGGCGGGAACGGGAGTCGCCGCCGTGGTTTGAAGGTAGTGCCGCCCGACAGGACAAATTGCGCCACGGGCTGGGAGACATGATGCTGCGTTTCGACGAGACCCTGGGGAAAATCCCGCGACAATTGGGCGAGGCGGAACGTGCCATGCGGGACGCTGTCGAATGGTTCGCTCGTCGCCGCCCCGAAACGGCGGTGTCGCGGCAAGGGGAGGCCTTGGAAAAATTACGTCAAGCCCGGAAAGATCTGGCCCAACGGATCGCCCGGCGGCTGAGCGGAAGGCTGGGCGCGGTTCGTGGATCGCCGGCAAGCCGGCCCGGTTGGCGGCACGATCCCTTCGGCCAGTTTCTCGATGGAGCATTCGGAGACGCTTTCGGCGAACGAATCGAAATTCCCGACCGGATGAAAATCCGCCGGGCCGGGAAAATTCTTCGGGAACTTCGCCGCCGCGCCGGCCAACGCCAACGCCCGAAGCTGGAGCGGGACTACATCGAAAGATTGTTACGGCGGTTTTAGCCGCCTTCAGCCTGAAAGCATGTTTTGGAATTGGGGTGGATTGCGTCGGACAAGCGATCCCGGCTAATTGGCGGGTCTCGGCGTACCGGCCGGAAGAGGCGTGCGCGCGCAAAGTTTGACGTCCGCCTGGGATCATAAATCTACGGGGTCAAATCTACGGAGTTTGAATTGTGAATTCAGTTTTCTTTTGTTATCAGGATGATGAACAAGAAAGTTTACGATTAAAGACCCCTATCGCGTGTGACCCCTATCGCGTGTAAATGCGTACGGTGTCCCCCGATGAGAAAATTCGATGGTAGACCCCAACCTAAAATCAGACCATCGGATGCCTGCAGGAGAATACAGCTACCTTTGGGGGTACCCGTGTGGTACGACTGTCATGGATTTGACGGTTATCTGGGGAATGTCGGGTCAACTATTGAAGGTTACAGGGCGCGCGCGCCATGGCTGAAACAAAGATTACCAAGGACGGAAAGATTACCGAGGACGGAAAGATTGCCTATGACGTAAAGATTGCCGATGACGGAAAGATTACCGAGGACGAGGTTGAGTACACCATAAAACGAATCAGGGTCGAGCTAAAAGAAGAGATGGATGCCTGGGTCAAAAAGAAATTTTCTTTCGTCGCCTTTATCGTGGCGACCGTCTCGATCCTCGGCCCCCTTACCCTGGCGGAGGTGTTCATCGGAGACAAGGTGAATAACGCACTCGATGCCAGGAAAAAAGACATTATCAAAACCCAGATCGATACTGAAAAAGCCTCGGTAATAGCGAAGGAAGCCGCAAAACTAGCGGAGGAAGCCGCAAAACTAGCGGAGGAAGCCGCAAAAAAAGCCCAAGAATTGACGGAGAGTTCGGTCAATGATGCGCAAAAAGCCATGCGAAAAGCCGTATCGGACGCTGAAAGCGTCTCGAAGCTAGCGCAGGAAACCGCAAAAAAAGACCAAGAATTGACGAAGAGTTCGGCCAATGATGCGAGAAGTGCCGTGCAAAAAGCCGTATCGGATACTGAAAGAGTCTCGAAACTAGCGCAGGAAACCGTAAAAAAAGCCCAAGAATTGGCGAACAGGGCGGTCAATGATGCGGAAAAAGCCGTGCAAAAAGCCGTATCGGACGCTGAAGCGGCGACAAAGAGAGCCAAAGGCAAGGCGAAAGCCGCCGAAGATGCCGCCAGGAGGACCTTGGCCCGACTGCGTGAGCTCAACGACAGCATGGCCCAAACGGAGGGCCGCATTTTGGAGCGGCGCGGTGATAGAAGCATTCTTGGACTCACCGAGGACGACAAGGCGGCAATTCTGGTCCACCAGATACCCCGGAAAACAGGTGAACAAACCAGGCGGGGCAAAAAATGGGTCGAGCTTGTTTTCAAGCTGGAAATTGACGCGTTGGAAACGAAACGCGCGCCAACTGAGATCCTCAATTAGGTGGTAAAGGTCGAGTACGTCTTCAAAGAACGGTGGTTCAGGCCGCCCGTAAGAACCGCGATCAACCCCGCCAACGGATTCGAATATTCGATTCGGGTCTGGGGTGTCACTGAGGTAAAGGCCGTCGTTCACATAAGCCAGCCCAACGAGAATGGGTCCGCCGCGGAGAGACAGACCGAAAAGATCGTTTTCAAAGGCAGGATGAACCTGGACAAGCGGGGAACGCTAAAACGTGTGAATGGCTGAGTTTTGGACGTTTCGTGTGAGAGGAGGCCGCCCTTAGTTGCCGCCCGACCGACCCGCCTTCACGTCGGCTAAAATGTAGTAATTCAGACTTGATCTGACATCGTCCCTTGAAAGGGTGAGGGTTACCGGTTTTGATGACGGGAGTATCTATGGACAGTATATGAGTATCTCATGGACAGTATACAATTTTCTTGAGTATCTAGGGACGGAGTATCCAGAGTATCTAGGGACAGTATATAATTTTCTTATCGGTCGGAATGATTTTGTTTATCTCGGGCGCTCATGGCACGCACCGCAAGGCTGGTTGTACCGGGCATTCCGCATCATGTGACCCAGCGCGGCGTCCGCCGTATGGAGACCTTTGTTGAGGCCGGCGATTACGAGGTCTATCAGGGGTTGCTGACGGAATGGTGCGGCAAGGCCGGAACAGATATCTGGACCTTGTGCCTGATGCCGAACCATGTGCATCTGATTGTCGTGCCGTCCCACGAAGACGGCCTGCGAGCCGCCCTCGGGGAGGCGCGCCGGCGCTATACGCGGCATAATCAACTTCCGGCAAGGTTGGCGCGGGCATCTTTGGCGGGAGCGCTTTCATTCCTTCCCGATGGACGAGGACTATCTTTTGACTTGCGCCCGATATGTGGAGCTCAACACGTTCGGAGCAAGGCTCACGCGGCGCCCGGAGAACTGGGAGTGGTCGTCGGCGCGGGCGCATCTCAAGGGTTGCGACGATGGTATCGTGAAGGTGGCGGCGCTGCTGGACCGCATGCCCGACTGGCGGACCTTTCTTGCCGGCGGCCTCGACGAGGCGTCGATGGAAGCGATCAGAAGCCACGGCCGCACCGGACATCCACTCGGCTCGACGAAATTCTTCGACAAGATGGAAGCAATTCTCGAGCGCAACGTGGGTGGTGTCGCAAGGTTGGTGGAAAATTGGAGAATTGGCGTAAGCTCCTGATTGTAAAACATTCAGAAAGGCGGTTTGCCGCCGCCAAAAGGAGCTTACGCCATGGAACATCTTAC
>DUZD01000059.1 GCA_013349695.1 Rhodospirillaceae bacterium | reverse complement strand
GAACGCCCAAAAACAGCCACAACGGACTCCAGAGCTAATATTACGAAAATCGGTCCCAAACCGGGAGCAATCGGAAATCAGATAAGCAAGACAGTTGTTCAGCTACGTTCTTACACAGCCAAGACCCAAAGCGGACATGACGGTCGACACTAAAACAACCGTCTCGGGCCAAAACCTAAGACGCCATTGACGAACCTCGGAACACGGTGTCAAGCTAATGATTCAGGCGATGCGCTTTGCAGAGACCCCAATCAATTCTTTATAATCAGGGAGAAATAGAAATGTCCGACAAGGTGCTTATTGAAGCGAACGAACTTGCCGAGCTTCTCAAGGGTGACGCCATCGTCCTCATCGATACCCGCGACTCGGAATCCTATGTCGCCGGCCACATTGAGGGTGCCGTAAATATCCACGAAATTTTCACCTATCTGGCGATGTCGTCCGAGGAAGGTATGGCCGAGTTGCAGGACACCTTCTTGAAGGCGTTCAGCGGTGCCGGGTTATCCGGTGCTGAAACGGCTGTGATCTATGAAGAGTCCATGAATACTGGGTTCGGCCAATCGTGCCGCGGTTACTACCTTTTGAAATTCCTTGGCTATGAAAAGGCCCTCGTTCTGCACGGCGGCTTCCATGCATGGACGGAAGAAGGCTTGCCGGTTACCACCGAAGTGCCGGATATTGAACCGAAGACCTTTGACGCCGACCCGGCCGCGGCTGCAATCATGGTCGATGTCGACACCATGTTGGAAACCCTGGACGATCCGGCCATCGTAAAACTGGACGTGCGCGACGTGGATGAATGGATCGCGGAAAGCTCGTCGCCCTACGGTAAGGATTTCTGCCCGCGCAAGGGGCGCATCCCCGGCGCAAAATGGATTGAATGGTACCGGTTTATGAAGCCAAGTGCCCACGGGCCGGTTTTCAAATCCAAAGACGAGGTCATGGCCGAATGCCAGACCGTCGGCATCACGAAGGATTCGCCTGTGGTCATCTACTGCTTCAAAGGGGCCAGGGCGGCGAACACGTTCATCGCCCTGAAGGACGCCGGGGTCAAGGATGTCCGGATGTACTTCGGATCGTGGAACGAGTGGTCCCGTAATCCCGACCTACCCATTGAAGAAGGGTTCCCGGGCAGCGCCTGATGAACCGGAACCGGCCCACTGTTGCGGCGAGCCGGTGAGGCCGGCAACCGATCTGCGTCGTAAATGTCCGCTTCTTGGCTATGAAGAGACCTGCCCGCGGATATTGGTTTCCGTCTCCTTTGGACAGGATAACAGACATTCCAGGCGTTGAGGTCTGCTTCCGGGCGCTAAACGGACCACACAAAATTCGCCGAATGGGTTGAACAGGCCGCCAAGAACGCAGGGCGTTAAAGCAACGACGGCTGTTTAATTAACCCGTCACCGTCACGCGGCCCGTCCGAGATGATGACCTCGCGAGCCGCCTGGGTCCGGTCGGCCTGGCCGATCGTGTAGCGCGTCTCCACCGCCTCGATGTGGAAGGCGGCGAAGATATCACGGACCTCGGGCGTGTCGTTGAGACTGAGCAGGAAGCGGCCCTTGAGGGCGGCGAGAATATCCGCCAGGACCTCGAAGTCGGAGCGGGCGAACATCCCCTTGCCGTAGTCTTCCTCGCAACGGAAATATGGCGGGTCGATGTAGAAGAGCGCGTCGGCGCGGTCGTGGCGGGGGATGAAATCGTCGAAGGGAAGGCATTCGACGAGGACGCCGGCCATGCGGGCGTGGAGGCGCTCCAGGTGGAGCCGCGGCCGGAGCATGTTGAACCGGCTGTCGTTGCCGGACGGGGCGGGGGATCAGGCGCCGTAGCGGTCGCCGAAGACGAAGGCCTCGGTCTCGCGCATGTCTTCCTCGAGCTCGACCTTGACGATGGCGTAGAGATCGCGGATCGAAACCATGCCCACGAGCTGTTCCCCGTCCACCACCGGGACATGCCGGTAGTTGTGCGTCCGCATCAGCTCCAAGGCGTCGCGCGCGGTGTCATTGGGCGAGAGGGTGTCCGGGGATTTGGTCATGATGTCGGAAAGCTTGGTCTGCTTGGGACTGCGGTTCCGGGCCAGCACGCGGCGCGTCATGTCGCGCTCGGTGACGATGCCCTTGAGGCGGCCTTCATCGTCGACCACGGCCAACGCGCCCACGTTGCAGTCGTACATATGTTTGGCGGCCTCGGAGACCGTGCTCATCTCCGGTTGCTCGCAGATGTGCTGTTCGCTGACGACGTCTGGGATGATCCTTCTAGGCATGGCGCCCCTCAAAGTATTAGAAGTGTTTCGTATCCGAAAGCGTTGAGCGTCAACTATGCGAAGAGCAGGTATATCGCAACGAACCCTGCCACGACAGCCCTCGGGCCAGGGGCCTCGCCGGCGGAACAGAGCCGAGCATACCCCCCCCCTCGCGGACCAACCCGACAGGTTTGACATACGAGCCACTGTCGAGGCGGAAAAATAGCACGGCAACAGCAGCACGGCAACAGCGTCGGTTCGCGCTCTCAGTAACACGTGATATGTCCGGTCTATATCAGGGCCCACGCAGCCGCGTCCTTCAGTCAGGGCCGGCATGGCCTCGCGCGGGGCTTCGAGACCGGCCGCGCCACGGACAAGACCACGATGTACATCATCGTTAATATTCCGTAACCCGCGTTCAGTCGATTGCTCCGCTTGACCCCCCTCCCGTCGTTGACAGGCTGCTTCGCCTGGCCCATGTTCCAGGCCCCGTATCGACAATTTCATCTGCTCGCCGGAACGCCATGAATCCCGCCGACCTACAAGCCACCATCGACGCCGCCTGGGAATCGCGCGACACCGTTACCCTTGCCGGCATAGGAGACGTCCGCGACGCCGTCGAAACAGCTCTCGACCTCCTCGATACAGGCCAGGTCCGGGTCGCCGAACGGCGCGGCGTCGGCGACTGGAAAGTCAATCAGTGGCTCAAGAAGGCGGTGCTGCTGTCGTTTCGCCTCAACGACATGGAGACCATTTCCGGCGGGCCGGGGGGGGCATCCTGGTTCGACAAGGTTCAGTCGAAATTCGCCGGCTGGGACGAGGCGCGTTTCCGGCAAGCGGGGTTCCGCGCCGTTCCCCATTGCGTTGTCCGCCGCTCGGCATACATCGCGCCTGGCGCGGTGTTGATGCCGAGTTTCGTGAATTTGGGCGCCTATGTCGGCGGCGGCACCATGATCGATACTTGGGTAACCATCGGCTCGTGCGCGCAAATCGGCAAGGACTGCCACATTTCCGGCGGCGTCGGCATCGGTGGCGTTCTCGAGCCCTTGCAAGCCGAGCCGGTGATCGTCGAGGACAACTGCTTCATCGGCGCCCGCTCCGAGGTCGCCGAAGGCGTCATCGTCGAGGAAGGTTCGGTGCTGTCCATGGGCGTTTTCATCGGCGCGTCCACCAAGATCGTCGACAGAACCACCGGCGATATTCATTTCGGACGGGTGCCGGCCTATTCGGTGGTGGTGCCCGGCACCTTGCCCGGCAAGCCGTTGTCCGACGGCTCGCCGGGTCCCAACCTGTATTGCGCCGTCATCGTCAAAACGGTGGACGAAAGAACCCGTTCGAAAACGTCCATCAACGAGCTGCTCAGGAACTGACCTGTTCCTTTCGCCGGAAGTCGAATGACCAAGGACATCGACCCGATTGAACTGAGCCGAGCGCTGATCCGCCGTGCCAGCGTCACGCCCGAGGACGGCGGCGCCCTCGATGTTGTGCAAGGGGCCTTGCGGAGGCTCGGATTCACCTGCCGCAGGCTACCCTTTTCCGAGGCCGGCACGGCCGATGTGGACAACCTTTATGCCCGTTACGGCGCCAGCGCGCCAAATTTCTGCTTCGCCGGCCATACCGACGTGGTGCCGGTCGGCGACGCCGCCGCATGGACGCAAGATCCCTTCGGCGCTGGCATCGAAAACGGGCGGCTTTACGGCCGCGGCGCCGCCGACATGAAGTGCGCCATCGCCTGCTTCGCCGCCGCCGCCGCCCGTTTCCTGGCCGCCGCCGGCGGCGATTTCGGCGGTTCCATCAGCCTGCTCATCACCGGCGACGAGGAGGGGCCGTCCATCAACGGCACGGCCAAGGTGCTGAAATGGATGCGGGAGAACGGCGAAGTCATCGACGCCTGCCTGGTCGGCGAAGCCACCAACCCGCGCGCCCTTGGCGAAATGATCAAGATCGGCCGCCGCGGCAACCTCAACGGATACCTCACCGTGCTGGGGACGCAAGGGCACTCCGCCTACCCCGATCTGGCCGACAACCCCATCCCCCGGCTGTTGCGGATGCTTGCCGCCATCAACGAGGCGCCTCTTGACGACGGCAGCGAGCATTTCCAGCCATCGAAGGTGGAGATCACAACCATCGATGTCGGCAACCAGGCCGCCAACGTCATCCCCGCCAGGGCGACGGCGGCGTTCAACATCCGCTTCAACAGCCGGCACGACGGCGACAGCCTGGAAACTTGGATCAGGAATCGTTGCGAAAACGTCGGCGGAGACTTCGACCTGGCCGTGGAGGTCAACGGCGAAGCCTTCCTCACCCCGCCGGGTCCGTTGAGCGATGTTCTCGCCGCCGCCGTCGAGGACGTCACCGGGCGGCGGCCGGAACTCGGCACCACCGGCGGCACCTCGGACGCCCGCTTCATCAAGGATTATTGCCCCGTCGCCGAATTTGGACTCATCGGCGAGACCGCGCACAAGGTTGACGAGAACGTCGCCGTCGCCGACATCAAAGCCCTGGCGGAAATCTACCAAGCCGTGCTCGAAAGGTACTTCGTTAAAGAAGCGGGGAAACCGCGGGAAAACCGATGCTGACGGCGCGGGAAGCCGCCACCTCTCTTTACGGCGCCTACCGGCTGGCCCGTTTCGACGCCGGCGGCATGACTTTTTTCAATATCACCCTGGAAGGGTTCTGGCGCTCCTTTTACGCCGCCGTCATCATCGCCCCCCTCTTTGCCGTGCTGTTGTTCATGCGCTTCGCGGCGGGAGAGGTGGCGGTCCATCCCATGCGGTTCGCTTTCGTGGAAGTCATCGCCTACGTCATATCCTGGGTCGCCTTCCCCCTGATCATGGTGACGATGGCCAAGATGCTGGACCGGGAAAAACATTATTTGGGTTACATCACCGCTTACAATTGGGCCTCCGTGCTGCAGAACGGAGTCTACCTGCCGCTGGCGATTATGATGATGGCGGGAATCCTGCCGGAACAGGCGGCCAATTTTTTCGGCCTTGTCGTCTTTGCCCTGATCCTTGCCTACGCTTGGTTCGTCACCCGTGTCGCCCTGGACGTGTCCGCCATCGTCGCGGCCGGCGTGGTTATCCTCGATCTGCTATTGAGCGTCTTCATTAGCGCCTCCGCCGAGGAAATGTTTTAGCCGCCGCCGGAGGATCGGTTTCCTCGCTTCCCCGACGGGGCTGGGAGGCCGCCGATCAGGGGTCGGGGATCAGCGGCGTTGGTATAACACCTCCACCAGGTAGAGCCCTTGCGCCGGCGCCGTCGGGCCGCCGCGGGCGCGGTCGCGAGCCTCCAGCGCCGCCGTCACGTCCTCGGCCGTCCACTTGCCTTCGCCGACCAGTTTCAGGGTGCCGACGATGTTGCGTACCTGGTGGTGCATGAAAGACCTGGCGCGAGCCCGGATAAGAATAAAATCGCCCTCGCGGGCAACGTCGAGCACATCCAGGGTCTTGACCGGAGACCTGGCCTGGCAATTGATGGCGCGGAAGGTGGTGAAGTCATGCTTGCCCGTCAGCACCCGCGCCGCATCCGCCATCGCCGCCGCGTCAAGGGGCGTGGCCACCCACCAGGCGCGTTTGCGTTCCAGAACCGGCTCCGCCCGGCGGTTGCAGAGGCGGTAGAGATAGGCGCGTTGACGGGCCGACCGACGGGCGTCGAAATCGGCTTTAGCCGGCTCGGCCTTGAGCACCGACACCGGCGCCGGTTTGACGTGGAAATTGACGGCATCGCGGACGGTGTCCGTGTCGAACTCCCTTTGCAAGTCGAAATGGGCCACCTGGCCCAAGGCGTGGACGCCGGCGTCGGTCCGTCCGGCGGCGAACAGGGTGACGGTCTCGCCCGAGAATCCGGCGATGGCCTCCTCGATCGCCTGCTGAACGCCGAGGCCGTTTTTCTGACGTTGCCAGCCAACGAAACCGCTGCCGTCGTATTCGACGGTGATCTTGTAGCGGGGCATGGCCCTGTTGTAGCCGGGAGGCGGAGCCTTAATCGACCGTTTATTCGCAAGACAGAGCTTTCGGCGGCGGATTAATTTGCTAAGTTGTTTTCCCCATCCCGTGACCGCCAATGGCCCGGCCCCAAATCAGCGGACACAAGCAGGCAATGAGCGAGCAGGAATCGGCGGGAATCAGTAATGTCGACAGGGATTCCCTGCACATCCTCCCCCTGTCCATTCTTCCCGTCGAAACGAAGGCCTTGAAAAGGGCGCGGCTGATCAAAAACGCCCGCCTTGAAAGCGTCGTCGAGTTTTTCGATGACCTCCATTCCGGCAGCGGGCAGGTGGAGATCGAAGCCCTGGGGGGGCAATTCGACTGGCCGCAAACACCGAGCCATCCCGACCTCATCCTCATGCGCAAGCTGGGGGAGTTGCCCAGTTACGATGTCTATTCCTTGCGCATCGCGCTACGCCAACACGGCATTGATGTCAATAACGTCGAATCCCTCAAGTTGTCGGAGGCGAAAGCCCAGGAACTAAAAGATTACATGACCTCTTTCACCCATCCGCTGATCATGGAAGTCTATGGCGACAGCGACGTGGAGATCCAGAACTTCGCTGACATCGTTGCCCTGTTCCGGGAGCCGGACATCAAAAAAGCCCGGGAAAAACTGGAGGTCATGGCCGGCAAGCTGGACATAAAGCTGGAAGAGGTGCCCAGGTTTCTGGAGGATTACGGCGACATTTTTCTGTCGTTTTCCTATTACCGGCAATGCCTGGACCAGGTCGGGCCGGTCATCGAGGAGTTCCTGAAATCCTTGAAAGAGATCAGAGAGAACTGGCAACTCAAAAGCGACGCCAACCTGATGAAAACCTGCGAACGGATGGATTCCATCTTCAACACACTCTTAGCCACCATCACCAGCCGCTTCGAGACTTTCGACCGCTCCACCAAGAACATGTGGGACAACATCACCGCCGAGCGCTTCCGCCAGGTGGAAGAGCTGATCGGGAGCTACCACACCACCATCGGCGGCGAGCTTTGCTCGCTCGGCGTCAAGATGAACGCTTGGCATCGCTTGTTCCCTACCCCGGATTCGGGCGGACCGGTGAAGCGCTCCGAATTCATCATGTCGGATATGAAACAGGGCATCGAAAAAATTCGCCTGATCGAGAGATCGGCGCCGGTGTTGCAGAACCCGGACTGACGGGGTGGGCCGGGCGGTTTCGTTCACGATAGCCGGCTGCCTTGCGGCAGAGGATAGCCGCGCAGGAAATCCTCTGCCGCCACCGCTTGCTTGCCGGCCCGCTGCACCCGGACAAGCCTGAGCGCCCCTTGTTCCGCCGCCGCCGCGCCGCAGGCGACGGCGAGCCGGTCGTCAAGGACGGTGCCGGGAGAACCTGTTCCCGCCGCCTCCACCACTTGCGCCGCCAGTACCTTGATGCGAGCGCCTTGATGTTCGAACCAGACGCCGGGCCAGGGGGCGAGCGCCCGGACCAGGCGCTCCAGTTCCGCAGCCGGCCGCGACCAGTCCAAACGGCCCTCGCCGCGGTCCAGTTTGCGGGCGTAAGTGACACCGTCCGACGGCTGCGGCATCGGCGTCAGGCGTCCTTCGGCGAGGCCGTCCAGGGCCTCGACGATCAGACGCGCGCCGAGCCCGCAAAGGGCGCCGCGCAAGTCCCCGGCCGTCGTCTCGGCGGTGATCGGAACGCTCTCGCCCAGCACCATCGGTCCGCTGTCCAGGCCTTCGTTCATTCGTATGATGGTGACGCCGGATTGCTCGTCGCCGGCGATGATCGCCCGCTCTATCGGCGCCGCCCCGCGCCAGCGCGGCAGCAGCGAGGCATGAACGTTGAGGCAGCCGAGCCGGGGCGCATCGAGAACCGGCGCCGGCAGGATCAGGCCGTAGGCGGCGACGACGGCGGCATCGGCGGCCAGGGCGGCGAAGGCGGCCTGATCGTCCTTGCCGTCCAGGGACTTCGGCGTGCGGACCGAAATGGCCTTTTCCGCCGCGAAAGCATGCACCGGCGAAGGACGTTCCCGGTGGCCGCGGCCGGCCGGCCGGGGCGGCCGCGAATAGACGCAAACGATCTCGTGCCCGGCGTCCAGCAGGGCGGCCAGAACGGGCAGCGCGAATTCAGCGCTCGCCATGAAAACAAGGCGCAGGCAGGGCATGGCGGGAGCGTCGCCTAGACGGCGTCGGCCTCTTCCAGTTTCTTCATCTTGACCAGTTTGCGGAGGATCATGCCGCGCCTCAACAAAGATAGATGATCGACGAACAGAACCCCGTCCAAATGATCCATTTCGTGGAACAGGCATCTGGCGAGCAGACCATCGGCTTCGATCTCCCGAATGGTGTTGCCACGATCCAGATAACGCATCCCGACCCGGGCCGGGCGGGTAACCTGGGCGTAATGCTCGGGAAACGACAGGCAGCCTTCTTCGAGGCCGACCATCTCTTCCGAGACCCAGGCGATCTCTGGATTGGCCATCGCCAGCGGCTTCGGCTCCTCTTCCCGGCGCGCCGTGTCGACGACGATAACCCGTTTGCAAACGCCCACCTGCGGCGCCGACAAGCCGATGCCACGGGCCGCGTACATGCTTGCCAGCAAGTCGTCCATGAGCTTGACGATCTCGCCATTGACTTGCTCCACCGGTTCACAACAAGCTTTCAAGCGGGGGTCCGGGGCGATGATGATGGGCAGGACGGCCATGGGGATATTGCATGTCTCGCGTATGTTTGGCGCCGGATTCACATATGGCCTCGGTCCGCCGCCGTCAAGGATAGGAAGTCGGCGGCGGCTTCATTATAGTGGCCAACCTCATCCACCGGCGAGAGGGGCGAACCTTGATTTGGCAGAGTCTTCTCGGCATCGCCTCGCTGACGGCGCTGGCCTGGGCCCTCAGCGAGAACCGCCGGCGGGCCACCTGGAAGATCGCCGGCGGCGGATTGGCGGTTCAGTTCGTGCTCGCCCTGGTGCTCCTCAAAGTGCCGTTTTTCAAGGCTTTCTTCCTGTCGCTCAACTCCGCCGTGGCGGCGCTGGAGACGGCGACCAAGGCGGGCACCTCCTTCGTCTTCGGCTATCTTGGCGGCGGCGATGTCCCTTTCGAGGCAGCATTCCCCGCCGCCACCTTCATTCTCGCCTTCCAGGCCCTGCCGATGATTCTGGTATTGAGCGCCTTGAGCGCGCTGATGTTTTACTGGCGGATTCTGCCGGCCGTGGTCGGGGCCTTCGCCTGGCTGTTGCAAAGGACGCTCGGCGTCGGCGGCGCCGTTGGCGTCTCGGCCGCCGCCAACATTTTCGTCGGCATGGTCGAGGCCCCCCTTCTCGTCCGCCCCTACTTGCAATCGTTGAGCCGCGGCGAATTGTTCACGGTGATGACCTGCGGCATGGCGACCATCGCCGGCACGGTCATGGTGCTTTACGCGGCCATCCTCGGCCCCGTCATCCCGGACGCCCTCGGCCATATTCTCACCGCCTCCATGATCAACGTTCCCGCCGCCATCATGGTGGCGAAACTGATGGTTCCCGGCGAAGGGGAAACAGCCGGCCGCCACATCGTTGTCATCGCCTGCGAGGACAACAGCAGCATGGAGGCGATCACCAGGGGAACCTTGAACGGGGTCGGTCTGCTCATCAACGTCGTCGCCATGCTGATTGTTCTGGTCGCCCTGGTCAGCATCGTTAACCAGTCGCTCGGGTTGCTGCCCGACGTCGCCGGCGGGGCGTTGACCTTGCAAAGGATTTTGGGCTGGATCATGGCTCCCGTCGCCTGGCTGATGGGCGTCCCCTGGACGGAGGCGCAAACGGCGGGCGCGCTGATGGGCGCCAAGACCGTCCTCAACGAGTTCATCGCTTATATGGAGCTCGCCAACCTGCCGGCCGATGCGCTTTCCGAGCGTTCGCGTCTGATCATGACCTACGCGATGTGCGGATTCGCCAACTTCGGCAGCTTGGGCATCATGATTGGCGGTCTCGCGACGATGGTTCCCGAAAGCCGGCAAATGATCGCTGGCCTGGGTTTGAAATCCATTGTCTCGGGGACATTGGCGACCTGTCTGACGGGAGCCGTCGCCGGCGTTTTGATCTGAGGCGGGGTTTGCCTTTTGCGGCGCCCCGAGGCAAGGTTCGCAAAGACCTATGGGGGCGGCGGGCATGAACGAGACTTTTCTCATATTGGCGGCGGCCGGGGCGATCCTTGTCATTGTCCTGGTGGCGTTGCTGCGCTCCGAGCGGGCCCGCGCCGAGGCCGCCATGCGGTTGGCGCGGCTCACCGAATCGGCCGAAAGCCTGGCGGCGGCGCAAGCCCAACTGGCGGGACGCCAACAGCTGGCGCAGACCGGCATCAACGAGCGCCTGGAAGCGCTCGCCAAGCGTTTGGGCGACAGTCTTTCCGAGCAAACGGAAAAGACCGGGGAAAGGCTGAGAAGCCTCCATGAACGCCTTGCCGTCATCGACGCGGCGCAGAAGAACATCACCGACCTTTCCGAGCAGGTGGTCGGCCTCCAGGACATCCTCTCCAACAAGCAGGCGCGCGGGGCCTTCGGCGAAATCCAGTTGAACGACCTGGTCACCAGCATTCTGCCGCCTTCGGCTTTCGACTTCCAGGTGACCCTTTCAAACGGCAAGCGCGCCGACTGCTTGATTAAGCTACCAAACCCGCCCGGCGCCATCGTCATTGACGCCAAGTTCCCCTTGGAGAGTTATCACGCGTTGCGCGAAGCGAAAGACGAAGCGACACTAAAAAAAGTCCGCCGCGATTTCGGCGCCGCCGTCATGGTCCACGTCAACGACATCGCCGGGAAATACATCGTTCCCGGAGAGACCGCCGAATCGGCGCTGATGTTCCTGCCCTCGGAAGCGGTCTACGCCGAATTGCACGCCAGCCTTCCCGACATCGTCGAAAAATCCTACCGGGCCAAGGTCTGGATTGTCTCGCCGACGACCCTGATGGCAACCCTGAACACGGTGCGCGCCGTGCTCAAGGACGTCCGCATGCGCGAACAGGCCGGCGTTATCCAGGTCGAGGTCTTGAGGATGCTGGAAGACGTCGCCAGGCTCGACAAAAGGGTGGACAGCCTGGAAGGCCACTTCAACTTGGCGGCCAAGGATATCGGCCAGATCAGCACGTCGGCGAAGAAAATCGTCAGCCGCGGCGAAAAGATCCAGGACGTGCAGATCGGCGATGATACCCCGACCGAGGGCTTGCCCCCTCCGGTGTAGCGGCGAGCTTGCGGGGGGGATATTGCCGCATTACGGACCTTTGGAGGCTCCGCATCGGGGGGGCGGTTGTGGCCCGGAGCGGACGTTCTGGGGGGGGTGGTCGAAAAACCCTCCTAATCGATTCCTAGGAACGTGATTTTGACTTCGTCGGTTTTGGCATTCACGTACAGGCTAAAATGCCGCAAGAAATCCATGCCGAGCAGGATGTCGTACTGATTGCCGCTCTCGCGTAGTGGCGCGGCGGAGAATTTACCTGATAGTGTGTATTCGTGGCCCGCCAAGAGAATGGTCCCCTTCTTCATGATGCGAACCGACTTGTGTCCAGCCAGAATTACCGGCATTTCTCCGCCGTCCTCTAAGTCGAGGCGGTCGGCTAATCCCTGATCAATTGTGCAAAGATCGGCCCCAGTATCCAACATGCCGACCAAGTTATTGTCCTCGCCTTTCCCGCCGTGAAAGGAAACCTTTACTGCGGGGTGGCGAAATGGTTTTTCGTCTGGATTCCCGTGACCGCTTGCTGTGAAAAAACCTGAGATTGTGCCTGCCGGCCAGATCACGGAATTGTTATTTGTATCTCGGTCGGTCATTTCCCTATCTCCTTTCGCCCGCCCCAGGCTCGATTCAGAACGTCGCCAAAAACTGCAACGACCCTTGCGAGCCATGGGGTCAGGTCTTGAAAAGAACTATGGGGTCAGTTCTTGAATGTTGAATTTCCGTCCACCGCCCTCTATGTTTCCCCCATGGCACGGCCTTTGCGCCTTGCGCATCGAATATCCCGGCGCCGTCTATCATCCGACGGCTCACGGCAGAAATTCAACATTCAAGACTTGATCCCATCTTTTGCGCTCAGCGTCCGGTTTTGGGAAACGCCGGTTGGCTGGTCTTCGGTGTTGATGACGGGCGGGGTATCTCCGTGATCTCCCTGCTTGCTCTTTGCGCTCTGTG
>DUZD01000058.1 GCA_013349695.1 Rhodospirillaceae bacterium | reverse complement strand
AACGCATGCGTTCACCGGCGCCGGACCATCCGGCGCAACCCTCGACACCTGCATACAGTGAGACGGGTCACCCACGTCCAGATCGGACATGGGGTCTAGGGTATAGAGTTTCGACACCTCTCTGTCAGCCGCGGCTTTCGACCATGCGACCCGAATGTCTCTATCCCCTGTTCAAGCCGGTCACCGAGCTTCCCGGCGTCGGACCGCGCATCGCCAAGCTGGTCGAGAAGGTGGCGGGTCCACACGCCGTCGATCTCTTGTGGCGCCTGCCGACGGGGATCATCGACCGCCGTTACGCGCCCAAGATCGCCGCCGCCGAACCGGGAGTGGTGGCGACGCTGACCGTCGCGGTGGACCGGCACGTAAAGCCGCCCAATCGCCGTCTTCCCTACAAAGTCTATTGTTCAGACGATACCGGCAGCTTGGCGCTAGTTTTTTTCCACGCTCATTCCGATTACCTGCTGCGCAGCCTTCCCGTCGGCGAAACGCGGGTGGTCAGCGGCAAGGTGGAGCGCTTCGGCGGCGAAATTCAGATCACCCATCCCGACCATATCGGCCCCCTCTGCGACCTCGAGCGTTTACGGGCGGTGGAACCGGTCTATCCGCTGACCGCCGGCCTGTCGCTCAAGATCCTAGGCAAGGCGCTTACCGCCGCCCTCAAGCAAGCGCCGGCGCTGAACGAGTGGATCGATCCCGCCTTCCTTTCACGACAGGGTTGGAAATCGTGGCGGCAATCGCTCCATGAAGCCCATACGCCGGAAGATGAGGCGGCCCTGGCGCCGAGCTCAAAGGCGCGGACGCGGCTGGCCTATGACGAGCTTCTCGCCAACCAGCTGGCCTTGGCCCTGGTTCGTCTCAACATGCGCCGCCTGAAAGGACGGCGTATCGACGCCGCCGGCGAACTGGCGCGCCAGGTTGCCGGCACCCTGCCCTTCCGGCTCACCCCCGGACAGCAGGCGGCGCTCAAGGAGATCGCCGCCGACATGGCGGCTGATATCCGCATGTTACGCCTGTTGCAGGGCGATGTCGGCAGCGGCAAGACAGTGGTCGCCCTGCTGGCCATGCTGAACGCCGTCGAGGCCGGCGCCCAGGCGGTAATGATGGCGCCGACCGAAATCCTGGCGCGCCAGCACTTAGCCACTATCGCTCCCCTGGCGGCGGCGGCGGGGATCGACACCGCGCTGCTCACCGGGCGGGACAAGGGCAAGGCCCGCCAGGCCGTGCTCGCCGGCCTCGCCAGCGGCGAAACGGCGCTCGCCGTCGGCACTCACGCGCTGTTTCAGGAAGATGTCGATATCAAGGACCTGGCCCTCGCGGTCATCGACGAGCAGCACCGTTTCGGCGTCCATCAGCGTCTCACCCTGGCCGCCAAGGGCGCCGCCGTAGATGTCCTGGTGATGACGGCGACGCCCATTCCCCGGACCCTGATGCTGACGGCTTACGGCGACATGGACGTCTCGCGCCTTTATGAAAAACCGGCGGGGCGAAAGCCCGTCGACACCCGCGTCATGCCGCTGCAACGCCTGGGTAGCGTCATCGCCGCCGTCAGCCGCGCCCTCGACAAAGGGGCAAGGGTCTATTGGGTTTGCCCGCTGGTCGAGGAATCGGAAACCCTCGACATCGCCGCCGCCCAAGACCGCCACCGGGAATTGCTGAAGATATTCGGCAACCGCGTCGGTTTGGTCCACGGGCGCATGAAAGGCGCGGAGAAGGATCAGGTCATGCAAGCCTTCACCGACGGCCTGATCGGCATCCTGGTGGCGACGACGGTGATCGAGGTCGGCGTCGACGTGCCGGAAGCAACGGTGATGGTCGTTGAACACGCCGAACGTTACGGCCTTTCCCAGCTTCATCAACTGCGGGGCCGCATCGGCCGCGGCGATAAGGAATCGGCCTGCTTGCTACTCTACGCCCGGCCGCTCACCGAAACGGCGCGCGCCAGGCTCAATATTCTGCGCGAAACCGACGACGGCTTTCGTATCGCCGAGGAGGACTTGCGCCTGCGCGGCGCCGGCGAGCTCCTGGGCACCCGGCAGAGCGGCCTGCCGGATTTCAGATTGGCCGACCTCGCCCAGCAGGAGGAGCTTTTGGCCACCGCCCGCGACGACGCGGCGCTGATCATCGGCAAGGACGCGGAACTCACCTCGGAACGCGGCCAGGCGTTGCGGACCCTGCTTTATCTTTATGAGCGCGACGCCGCCGTCAGGTATCTTCGTTCCGGTTGACCTCAAAGCCCTTGGGAACCAGCACCGGCGCCCGTTCCCCTTCGCGCAGGATGTCCAGTTCCTCGAAGGTGGCGGCGGCGACGACGGGCCTTTTGCGCTCCTCCTCGGGGCGCCGGTCGGGCGGGGTGACGATGCCGCCGGAGATGACCATCTTGATGGCCTCCTCCACCGTCATCGACAAAGGCACCAGTTCCTTCTTCGGCACGAACAGCAGGAATCCCGACGTCGGATTGGGAGTGGTCGGCAGGAAAATGTTGATGACCTCTTCCTTGGTGATGTTTTGGACCTCCCCTTCGGTGCGCCCGGTGATGAAGGCGATGGCCCAAATACCGCGGCGCGGGTACTCCACAAGCACCGCTTCGCGAAAGGCCTTCGACTGTTGCGCCAGGACCGTTTCCAGGACCTGCTTGACGGCGCCGTAGACGCTACGAATCACCGGCATCCGGGCGAGCACCCGTTCGCTCGCGCGCGTGAAGGCGTGGCCGACGAAACCAGCCGTCAATGCTCCGATCAGAATCAGAACGACGATGACGATGAGCAGTCCCAGCCCTGGCAGGCCGTATGTCAGATAGGTCTCCGGGTTGTATTTGGCCGGGAGCAAGGGGGTGACCTGGCCGTCGACGAAATCGATGAAGATCCAGGCCAGATAAAAGGTGATGCCGATGGGCGCGGTGACGAGGATGCCGGCGAGGAAATAGTTGCGGAGGCGGGCGCCTAGACTGGCTTCTACCGGTATCGGATTGCCCGCCATGGACTTGCCATCACCAAGGGGCGGCTGTTTTTGTGAAATGTCGTTCTTCATGGCGTTATCATTGCACACCTTGGCGTTCGCTATTAGAGCGGATGGTGATTAACGAAACCTTTCCATGGTTTCCGTTCAATGGCGTGAATCCCCTCTACATCTAGGATCACGCTTTCTTCGACATGTTGCGGATGTTTTCCGCGAAAATGTTGAGCAATCCACGGATAAACGGATCCGTTTTGGCCAGTTTGGCGGTGAATAACGTCCGCGAGACGACGATGAGGGTGGTCCCTTCGAGGGCGCGCGCCGTGGCCATCCGCGGATTATCGTCGATCAGCGCCATCTCGCCGAAAATAGCGCCTTTGTTGATGATGCCGAGAACGACGTTTTCTCCGTCGATGTTTTTGACGACCTCGACGGCGCCGGACTGCACCACGTATGCATTATCGCCAGGATCGCCTTCCTTGAAAATATTGTCACCGGGCGCAAACGTCGCGCGTTCCAGAATCCCTCTTTCCGCCATGCCGGGCCTCCCCTGTGATGTTTATGGTCGCTGTTTCCAGTATCGTATCTTATCCCGAATCGAAAACGGCAAAAAAGAATACAGTTTAGATGGTAAAGACCAGGCTTTATCCCAACCGTCCGATTGTCGGCGTCGGCGCCGTCGTCCTACGAGACGGCGAAGTTCTTCTGGTCCGCCGCGCCAACCCGCCGCGGCAAGGACAGTGGAGTTTACCCGGCGGTACCCAGGAACTCGGCGAGACGGTATTCGAGGCGGCCAGGCGCGAGGTTCTTGAGGAAACCGGGGTTAGCGTCGAGATCGACGGTGTTGTCGACGTCGTCGATTCCATCGACAACGACCCGTCCGGGCGGATTCGCTACCACTACACCCTCATCGATGTCTTGGCTTCCTGGCGGCAAGGCGGGATCAGAGCCGGCGGCGACGCCGCCGAAGCGGCATGGTTCGGACTCGACGAACTTTCCCCTCTTCGCCTGTGGACGGAAACGGAACGCGTCATCCGCCGCGCCCACGAGATGCGGTCGGCGAGACGTGGCTGAGAACAAAACGACGGCCAAAAGCCGCCGCAAAACACCGGTGGCCCGCCAACGTCCATTTCATTCGCCCGCCGCTCTGATGATCCACGACTTCCACATGGCCTCGACAACCGGCCTGAAAAAGTGGAAGCGGGCCTCCGACGAAGCATAGGACCAGACGTGAGCGATCTCGCCCTTGGGCCTGGGGATGATTATGGTCCACTGCCTGAAACGCTCTTCTTCCATGGTATAGGTCACCAGGAACTCGTGTCCTTCCAGGCGAAGGCCGTTCTTGTCATAGGTCAAGGGTCTGTCGCCGAAATATTCGACCGCCGTGGCGGCGGCCGCCAATTGCGCCTTCAGATCGGAGAGAACGGCGGCGACTACCTGCCTTTGTCCGGCCGCCGAGGATGACCTGACGTTGCGGATGCCGATGGTGACGTAAAAGGCATCCGTCCCCTCCCTGCCGCGAAAAATCACCGTAAAGGGCGACGGCTTGGCGACGATCCAGTCGGCGGGATAATCGATGGAAAAACCGAACTTCGGGTCGGCGAAATGGCGGCGGCCGGATTTCCCTGGCGCCTCCGGCGGCGGAACGGTGGCTTGAAGAGAAGGAGCGTTCTTGACGGCCACTTCTCCGGCGGCGGGTTGGAAATTATCAAGCAGCCAGTCGAATTCCCTCTTCAGGGCGTCGAAGTCGCGCGGCGGGGCGAAAAACATGAACACGAAATCGGTGATCCGTCCGCGGACGACTACCACGCCCGTCCGGGTGCCCGATCCCTCGTAAAGGGTTTGGTACGCGGGCATGCCGGCGACGGTCATCGGCCCCTCGCCCAGCTTGCGCGACCAAGCCCGTCCCGGCCCGAGATAATGGGCTTCCAGCCGGGCGATCATGTCCTGGAAGCTGGCGCCCGGGTTAGCGGCCTTGGTCTGAATGCTGATGCGATAGCCCTGGCGCGAGCGAATGGCGACTTCGCGTTTCTCTCCACGTTCCGCCACCTGCACGCCCGGGGGAATGGAGAGAGTATATTTTCTTACCGGATGGACATATGTCTCCGCTTTGCGGATCTTTTCCGGCGCGGCGGTGGCGGCGGGCGGCGGGGCCTCCGCCACCACCGCGTCGCCGACGGCGGAGGTAGCGCAGCCGTGTATCAATCCCGCCGCCAGCAAAAGGCTAATCCTTGCTCGCCGCATCTCCCCCACCGGGCATAGGTGGCCAGACGTCATGGCAATCATCGGCAAAGGATATCACGGACAACAGAACTTTGGCAGCATCCAATGCCCGCCCCGCGGCTTGCAAGCTCTTACGAACAGGCATTCATTTGCCCGGCAAAGTCCGCTAATCTGGCCCAACAGGAAAACACCAAGGCGGGCCATGCCATGACGACTACGGCTATCGTTTCCATCTTGTGCGGCGATTCGGTCGGATTGGTCGCCGCCATCACCGGCCGCTTGTTTGATTTGGGCGCCAACCTGGGCGATACCACTTTCGCGGTTTTGGGAGGCGGCGCCGAATTCACGGCGATCTGCGAATTTCCCGGCGACGTCCCGGTCGACAGCGTGGAAGACGATTTGCGGCGCCTGCGGGAACTGACGGACGCGAAAGTGACGGTGAGCCGTTTCGATTTGGAGCCGGTTCACGGCCCTTCCGGCCGCGTCACCCACCACATTGACGTCAGCGGCGGCGACCGCCCCGGATTGATCGCCCGCCTGTGCGAGGTTTTCATCCAGTTCAAGGCCAACATTGTGCGGCTGAACGCCGTCAAGGCCCCGGCGGTGGGAGACGGGCAATATGTGATCAGGTTCTCCGTCAACATCCCCGAGGCCACTACCCGCTCCTGTTTGGCGACCGTCGCCAACACGGCTGGAGAAATGCAAATGAATTGCCAGTGCAGGGAAGTTCGCGGCCGTGAAGCCTGATTAACGAGCGCAAGAGTTATAGCGGCATCCGGCCGCTCCCGCGAGCATGGCCGGAAGAGATTGAAAAAACCGTTACGCCCGCCGGCGAGGCTCGGCCCCGCGCGGTTTGTGGTGGGGCTTGGCCCGAACGCCGATTGTGCTAAAGTGTGGCGAGAAGATCAAATGGAGGGCGGAACGATGGAGGATAGCTTGCTTTTGGGGATCGCCGGATTGGCGTTGTTTGCGCTTCTGGATTTTCGTTTGTTGCGGCTCACCTCGCCGCCGCCGACCGGGAAGCCTTCGCGGACGGACGGGTTGCCCTTGGCGAACGCGGTCATCGGGATATTCGCCGGTGTCCTCGCGGTCCGCGGATTTTTCCTGGACATCGAGTAGCGCCGTGGCGTTATTCCCCAACATTCGCACGCTTTTTTCCCAAGACACCACCGGGTCCGTCATCGTTCTCGGCGGCGGCGGCGGTAGCATCAGCGTCGATTCCCTTCCGTTCGCCGAACCGACGCTCGACTGGCATCCCCTTCGCGAGGACCAACCCGAACTGTCCTGGTTGGATTGGCGTACGCGGATTGCCGAGTTCAGGGGGCGGGAAAGGGAAAAGGCCGACCTTCTCGCCTGGGCCGAAACGGAGGGCTCGCCCGTTCTCGCCCGCTTCGTCACCGGCCCCAGCGGCGTCGGCAAGGCGCGCCTGGCGGCCGAGGTGGCGCAGACCCTCCGCGACAAGGGGTGGGCCGCCGGCTTCGCCGACCTTCGAAAGCCCGCCAAGTTTCACACCGGGCGGGCCGGAATACTGGTCCTCGCCGACTACCCCGAGGAACGGCCTGGAGGCATCCGTGGCCTCCTGGAAAATCTTGCGCGTATCGAGACCCGGCAACGGGTCAGGTTGCTTTTCCTGAGCCGCCAGGGATGGGGCGCCTGGGAACGCGAGATCGCCGGTGTCCCGGCGGCGATCGATTTTTTCTCTCGCGACCAGACAGAGCTTTCACCGCTCGCCGCGGCGGATGCCTACCGGATTTTCCGGAGCGCCCGGGTGGCCCTGGCGAAGGAAATAAAGGCGGATCTGGGCGAGGTTGCCGAAACCGCCTTTGGCGAGTGGCTGCGCCTTGCCGATATCCACCGGCATCCTTTATTCATCGCCGCCGCCGCCATGCACAGCGTCCTCCACCCCGACGCGCCGGTGGTCGGATTGAGCGGCCGGGAAGCCCTCCACGCCCTCGCGCAACGCGAACTCACCCGCCTTGCCGACGAGGGGACCGCCGCCGGACTGGAGCCCGAAGCCCTCCAACACCTGGTCGCTTTCGCCGCCCTCCGGGGCGATCTCGACGGCGGCGACCTGCGGGCGCTGGCGGGCCGGACCGACCTCGCCCTGATGCTTCCGCCAGCCGAGGACATCGTCGCCAAGGTCGGGAGTTCCGGGCGCTTGCGGGACGGTGTTTTCCCCGAGCCGAAGCCGGACATCCTGGCCGCCAACCTGGCCGTCGCGGCGTTACGCCATGACCCCAAGCTGGCCCCGGAAAGGTTGTGGGCGGTGATCGAGGGCAGGGTGGGGGAAGGGCTAGCCCGCGCCGGCCGCTTGTCTTACGACGCCGAAATCGTGCTCGGTATGCTGGACCATCGCATCAGTGAGTGGTTGGAACGGATGGTCGAAGGCAAGCCTGAACGGTGGTCATTGATCGCGCCGGCCATCCGCGACGCGTCTCTCACCCCTGGGCTTGTGCCGCTGGCCACGGTGGTGTGGCGGGGTTTGCTCGACAAAGCCAAGCTCGACGAGGAAAAAGCAGATTTGCTAAACGTCCTTTCGGCGCACCTCGGCGCGACCGGCGACATCGCCGGGGCGCTCGCCGCGAGCACCGAGGCGGTGGAGGTCTGCCGCCGTCTCGCCGCCGCCAACCCGGCCCGCTTCGAGCCCGATCTGGCAACGAGTCTCAACAGCCTTTCCGGCGATTTGAGCGCCACCGGCGACATCGCCGGAGCACTCGCCGCGAGCACCGAGGCGGTGGAGGTCTTCCGCCGTCTCGCCACCACCGAGCCGGCCCGCTTCGAGCCCGATCTGGCGATGAGCCTCAACAACCTTTCCGGCGATTTGAGCGAGACCGGCGACGCCGCCGGGGCGCTCGCCGCGAGCACCGAGGCGGTGGAGGTTTCCCGCCGTCTCGCCGCCGCCAGCCCGGCCCGCTTCAAGCCCGATCTGGCGATGAGCCTCAACAGCCTTTCCGGCGATTTGAGCAAAACCGGCGACGCCGCCGGGGCGCTCGCCGCGATCACCGAGGCGGTGCGGGTCTCCCGCCGTCTCGCCGCCGCCAGCCCGGCCCGCTTCGAGCCCGATCTGGCGTCTAACCTCAACAGCCTTTCCAACCGCTTGAGCGAGACCGGCGACATCGCTGGAGCGCTCGCCGCGAGCACCGAGGCGGTGCAGGTTTCCCACCGTCTCGCCGCCGCCAACCCGGCCCGCTTCGAGCCCGATCTGGCGCCGATCCTCAACAGCCTTTCCAGCCGCTTGAGCGAGACCGGCGACGCCGCCGGGGCGCTCGCCTCGATCACCGAGGCGGCGGAGGTCTCCCGCCGTCTCGCCGCCGCCAACCCGGCCCGCTTCGAGCCCGGTCTGGCGTCGTGCCTCAATAACCTTTCCATCCGCTTGGGCGCGACCGGCGACATCGCCGGGGCGCTCGCCGCGATCACCGAGGCGGTGCACGTCTCCCGCCGTCTCGCCGCCGCCAACCCGGCCCGCTTCGAGCCCGATTTGGCGTCAAGCCTCAACAACCTTTCCGGCGATTTGAGCGAGACCGGCGACACCGCCGGGGCGCTCGCCGCGAGCAACGAAGCGGTGGAGGTCTACAGCCGTCTCGCCGCCGCCAACCCGGCCCGCTTCGAGCCCGATCTGGCAACGAGCCTCAACAATCTTTCCGGCGATTTGAGCGAGACCGGCGAAGCCGAGGGGGCGCTCGCCGCGAGCACCGACGCGGTGGATGTCTACCGCCGTCTCGCCGCCGCCAACCCGGCCCGCTTCGAGCCCGATCTGGCGTCGAGCCTCAACAACCTTTCCAACCGCATGAGCACGGCCGACGACGTCGGAGCGCTCGCCGCGGTCACCGAGGCGGTGGAGGTCTACCGCCGTCTCGCCGCCGCCAACCCGGCCCGCTTCGAGCCCGATCTGGCGACCAGCCTCAACAACCTTTCCAACCGCTTGAGCGAGAGCAGCAACGTCACCGGGGCGCTCGACGCGAGCACCCAGGCGGTGGAAGTCCGGCGCCGTCTCGCCGCCGCCAACCCGGCCCGCTTCGAGCCCGATCTGGCGAGGAGCCTCAACAACCTTTCCAACCGCTTGAGCGAGATCGGCAACGTCGCCGAGGCGCTCGCCGCGATCACCGAGGCAGTGGAAGTCTACCGCCGTCTCGCCACCGCCAACCCGGCCCGCTTCGAGCCCGATCTGGCGACCAGCCTCGGCGCCATGGGTTCCTATTTGCGCGCCGACGGACAGGCGGCGAAGGCCAGGGCGGCGTTCGAGGAAGGCATCCGCATCGTCCAACCCCACGCCGAACGCTACCCCGAAGGCCCGGAAGATCGCCTCCTCGCCAACCTGCGGCGGGAGATCGAAAGCCTGGACGCCGGCGACGGCTGACCCGTCCGCGGCCTCGCCGCCGATTCCAGCGCCTATTTCACCCAGGCGATACGGAGGATGTTGGTGGCGCCGGGGGTGCCGAAAGGGACGCCGGCGGTGATGACCACCTGATCGCCGGTGGCGGCGAATTCCTCGCGCAAGGCGATATCGACGGCTTTATCGACCATTTCGGCGAATCTCTTCAAATTCGGGACCTTGACGGAATGGACCCCCCAGGCGAGCGCCAGCCTTCGCGCCGTCCCGATCCTCGGCGTCAGCCCCAGGATCGGCATCCCAGGCCGCTCGCGGGCGGCGCGGAGCGTCGTCGATCCGGTCGACGAGAAGGTGACGATGGCCGCCGCCGAAATCGTATGGGCCGCCTGCCGGGCGGCGGCGATGATGGCGTCGGCGTCGGTGGCCTTGGGGTGGCGGTGCTGAGCTTCCATGACGGTGCGATAATAAGGATCGCTCTCCACCCTTTTGATGATCTTGTTCATCATCGTCACCGCCGCCACCGGATGATCGCCGACAGCCGTCTCCGCCGACAGCATGACCGCGTCGGCTCCGTCGTAAATGGCGGTGGCCACGTCGGATGCCTCGGCGCGGGTCGGCATCGGCGCATGGATCATGGAATCCAGCATCTGCGTCGCCACGACGACGGGCTTGCCGGCCTCGCGGCAGGAATTGACGATGCGTTTTTGCAAGACCGGAACGTCCTCGGGCGGGGCCTCCACGCCCAAGTCGCCGCGTGCCACCATCACCGCGTCCGCCAGTTCGACGATTTCATCCAGGTGCTCGATGGCCAGGGGTTTTTCCAGCTTGGCAAGAACGGCGGCGCGGCCGGAGATCAGTTTTCTCGCGGCGATGACATCTTCCGGCCTCTGGACGAAGGACAGCGCCACCCAGTCGACGCCCAGCTTCAGCCCGAATTCCAGGTCTTCCAGGTCTTTGCCGGTCAGCGGCGAAAGGTCGAGGACGGCGCCGGGGACGCACACCCCCTTGTGGTCCGACAACTCACCGCCGTTGACGACCTTGGTTTCGGCGAAATCCTTGCCGCAATGAACGACGCGCAGGCGAATCCTGCCATCGTCCAGCAAAAGGTTCATTCCCGCTTTCAGCGCCGCGAAGATTTCCGCATGCGGCAATTGCACGCGCCGGCTGTCCCCCGGTTGCTCTGAAAGGTCGAAACGAAAGGATTGGCGCGCTTTCAACAGGATCTTTCCAGCGGCGAATTCGCCGACTCTGAGCTTCGGCCCCTGAAGGTCTAGAATGATGCCGATCGGACGGTTGTAGTGTTTTTCCAGTCCGCGGATGATCCTGAACAGTTTTTTGTGCTCGGCATGGGTTCCGTGGCTGGCGTTAAGGCGGAACACGTCCGCCCCCGCCTCGAAAAGCTTGCCGATGAGTGCTTCGCCGCAAGCGGCGGGACCGAGGGTGGCGATGATTTTGGCGTTACGGTGGCGTCTCATGGCCGAACAATAGGCACAGGGGGGCGTTCTAAACCAGCTTCATTTTTCCCATTTCAGCTCGGTTCGCCGATCAGAATGGCGCGGAAATCGTTGACGTTCGTCAAGGTCGGACCGGTGATCACCAGGTCGCCGAGAGCGGTGAAAAAACCGTAGGAATCATTATCCTCCAGCATGGCGGCGGCGTTAAGGCCCGCCTCGGCGGCGCGGCCAAGGGTGTCCGGGCCGATATGGGCGCCGGCGTTGTCCCCGCCGCCGTCGAAGCCGTCGGTATCGCAGGCGATGGCCCGCACTTCCGGTTGCCCGTTCAACGCCAAGGCCAGGGCGAGGATAAATTCGGTGTTAGGCCCGCCGCGGCCATTTCCCCTGACCGTCACTGTCGTCTCGCCGCCGGAAAGCAGCAGGCCGGGTCGATCTCCGCTCGCCGCCGCTTGCATGGCGAGCTTGCCCTGCAACCGGGCCACATCGCGTGATTCGCCTTCGATGGCGTCGCCGAGGACGATCGGCTCGAAGCCGGCGTTGCGCGCCGCCGCCGCCGCCGCCGCCAAGGCCGCCCGAGGTGTTGCCGTCAATACTGTCTCGGCCCGTGAAAGGCGTTCATCGCCCGGTTTCGGCGTCTCGCCCGAGCCACCGTCTAAAAACGAAGCGACGGCGGCGGGAAGGCCGATGGCGTACTTTTCCAATACCGCCTTGGCATCGGCGACGGTGGTGGGATCGGCGACCGTCGGGCCGGAAGCAATGACTTCCGGGTTGTCGCCGGCAACGTCCGAGATGATCAAGGTGAGGGTCCGCGCCGGAAAGGCCGCCGCCGCCAGCCGCCCGCCCTTGATCGCCGAAAGGTGCTTTCTGACGCAATTGATCTCGGAAATGGCCGCCCCCGACTTGAGCAGAGCTTGGGTGAGAGTCCTTTTGTCTTTTATCGTCAAGGCCGGCGCCGGCAGGGACAACAATGCCGATCCGCCACCCGAAATCAGGCAAAGAACCAGATCGTCCTCGGCCAATCCCCGCACGGCGTCGAGTATCCGCCTTGCCGCCGCCTCTCCGGCGGCGTCGGGAACGGGATGGGCGGCCTCCACCACCTCGACCCGCCGGCACGGCACACCATGACCGTAGCGGGTGACCACCAGACCCGAGAGCGGCCCCGGCATGTGCTCCTCCACCGCCCGCGCCATGCAGGCGGCGGCTTTGCCGGCGCCGACAATCACGCACCGCCCTTTCGGCCGGGGAGGCAGGAAGGGGGGCACCACAATCAGCGGATTTGCCGCCGCCATGGCGGTGTCGAATAAAAATCGGAGGAACGTCTCACCCACTGGTTCATGTTAACGAAATAATGACTACATCTCATTCAAAATGAAAAATCCGCCGACGCTTGGCGAGTGCCGACGGAAACGGGTAGTATAGAGCAAATTCAGAATGGTGAATCCGCTCTAGTGCCGCCGGGAACATGAGGAAAGACGGCAATGTTGAAAAAATTTGTCTCGAAAGCGCTGTTGTCCGTCGTCATGGACAAAAAAGCCAGAGACAG
>DUZD01000057.1 GCA_013349695.1 Rhodospirillaceae bacterium | reverse complement strand
GCCAGCAGGAAATTCGGTGACAGCATACTAATTTTCAAAACCTTGCCATTTCCAAAGGTGGTGTCGCAAGGTTGGTGGAAAATTGGAGAATTGGCGGTTAAACCGGTTTGCTGTCTCCTCGACGTACCGGACGCTCTTCACCTCCACCTTGTTCAGGTTCGCATCTTACATGTATCCACCAACCTGCACATAACTGGCCGGAACGATGCACAGATGAAGTTTCTCCTCGTGATTCCCAAGTTTGCCAAGCATGGGTTGAACTATGAGTTCCCCCTCGGCCTGGCTTACATCTCCGCCGCCCTCAAAGAGGCCAGCTACGAGGTCCATTGCCTCAACCTCAATCACCACGACCGGACGCCCGACGAGATGATCGCCGAGACCATCGGCGCCATCGATCCGGACGTCTGCGCTACCGGTGCCCTGTCGGTCCACTATGACGAGGCGAAGAAGATTATCGATGCCGCCCGCCGGGCCAAGCCGTCGGTGCGGACAGTACTCGGCGGCGGCCTGGTCGGCTCCGACCCCAAGCTGGCGTTCGGCCTGCTGGACATGGACGTCGGGGTGATCGGGGAAGGCGAGGAGACCATCGTCGAGCTAGCCCAGGCCTTCTCAGACGAGAGGCCGCTGGGCGAGGTCAAGGGGATCATCCATGCCGGCGCCGACGGCGAGGGCATGCTCAGCCCGCCCCGGGACTATATCCGCGACCTCGACGCCCTGCCGCGGCCCGACTACGAGGGCTTCGGGATCGAGGAGTTCCTGCGAACCCAGTACTCCATCAATTCCTACGAGTTGCACCCGGTGGACGATCCGCGCTGCCTGCCGGTGATCTCCAGCCGCTCCTGTCCCTATTCCTGCACCTTCTGCTACCATCCGACGGGGCGGGTCTACCGGCAGCGCAGCCTGGATATGTTCTTCGCCGAGCTGGACGAGCTGGTGGACCGCTACGACCTCAACCTGTTGGCCATCCTGGACGAGCTCTTCGCGATGAAGCGGGACCGCCTGATCGAGTTCTGCAAGCGGATCAAGCCCTACGGCCTGCAGTGGACCGTCCAGATGCACGTCAATGCCATCAACGGGGAGGTCCTCGACCGGATGAAGGACGCCGGCTGCTGCTACATCAGCCTCGGCCTGGAGAGCTTCGATGCGACGGTCCTGAAAAGTATGCGGAAGAAGGCGACGCCGGAGCGCATCGAACAGGCGCTCAACCAGGTCTACGACCGCAAGATCGGCATCCAGGGCAACTTCATCTTCGGCGACGCGGCGGAGACCGAGCAGACCATCGACAACACCTTAGGCTGGTGGGCCGTGAACCGGAAGTTCCAGATCAGCATCAGCCGCCTGCAGGTCTATCCCGGTACCCCCCTCTACCAGCGAGCCCTGGAGGAGGGGAAGATCTCCAACACTGACGGCGTCATGCCGCCGGACAACGTCAACATGACCGCCATCGAATCCTCCCACTACGCCTACATCATGAGCAAGCTGATGGTCTACCGGGAGACCCTGACCATTCCCGGAAAAAACTTGGTGGTGGAGGTGCTGGACGGGGAGGACCCCCTGCGCGGGACCATCTACCGGGTTGAATGGGACTGTCCGCGCTGCGGCGCCCACAACCTCTATTCGCCGGTCCCCCTCAACAACCCGCTCGATCACCAGGGCTTCTACCTGTCCTGTCGGTCCTGCCTGTCCAGGTTCAATTTCGAGAACACCCTGTTCCCGCCCTGGATAGAGCCGCGGACGGAGGAGATCCTGGCCGAGGGCAAGGCGCTAGCGGCCCAGGGCCGCAACAATGAGGCGATGGCGAGATACCTGAAGCTCACCCAGATCAGCTTTCCCAAGTATGTGCTGAACCGGCCGCGGGCGGTCAACCGGGCCAATTATGAGATCGGCATGCTGTGCCTGCCGAGGGAGGACATGCTGTCGCTGGCGGTGCTCCACCTGGGGCTCGCCCTGCGGCAGAACGTCTTCGATCCGGAGAGCCACCTGGCCTTCGCCATGGCGCTGGCCCGGGAGGGCTGCTGCGGCGGCGCGCGGCTGCATTGCGACATGGCCCTGGCCCTGGCCGGTGACGGGAAGCCCCTGGCCGGGGAGCTGATGGAGCCCCTGGAGGCCAGGCTCGCCGCCGCCACCGCCGAGGAGAACCGGCGCTACGCCTGATCGTCGCTTGTCTTTGATCTGTAACGCCGGCTGGGATCCGGTCTCCGTTTAATCGGCATGGCCGCCGCATTACGCGACTCGCAAGCGCCGTTACGGGTTAAAATGTGGGTCAACATCAGGAATGGCGTCACTCGGTCTCCTGATGATCATTGCAAGCAAGGTTTTGGCACCATGCTTTTGCCACGATCAGACGGAGGGCGTCCTCAGGAAAAAGCTATTTTGGACAAGAGTGCTCGCTTGTTAACGATTCAGTATTTTGCCCGGATTGCCTCCTTTGTTTGGAGACGATACTACGCTAGGTGTTGGGGGTTGGCAGCTATCAGCAATTTAATGTGACATAGCCTATTCTTTTGAGAGACAAAAGTGGCCATTCTTCCGAGCCGGCCTACAGACCAAAAGCCACTGTCCGAGACGGCTGTCAAGGGCGGCCGTTGGCCGTCGCAAAGCGAAGCTCGGCGCCCTTTACCGCCGTCTCGGACAGTGGCAGGCTCAACGTATAACGGACGCTTTTCCCGGAATTTCCGGATGAACCTTAAATGCAGTGCCTGATTCTGGCCGGCGGCCGCGGAACGCGGATGAAGCCGTTTACGGATCGTCTGCCGAAGACGTTGATCCCGGTCAACGGAATTCCGTTCGCCCATTATCAATTGGACTGGCTGTCCCGCCACGGGGTCGAGCGGGTGATCTATTCGATCGGTCACATGGCCGACAAAATCCGCGATTTCGTCGGTGACGGCTCTCGCTGGCGGCTCGACATCACCTGCGTCGACGAAGGCGAAAAATTGCTCGGAACCGCCGGCGCCATTCGTCTGGCGATCGACCAGGGATTGATGGCCGACGGGTTTTTCGTTATCTACGGCGATTCGTATCTGCCCGTCGAGTTGGCTCCCGTATGGCAGGCGTCGAAAAAGGGGGCCGTTCCCTTGATGACCGTTTATCGCAACGACGGACGCTGGGACGAAAGCAACGTGATTTTCGAAAACGGCCGCGTCGTTTTGTATGAAAAAGGGCGCAAGGACGCCGCCGCCATCGGCATGCGTCACATCGACTACGGGCTCAGCGTGTTGACCAGGGAGGCGATCGTCGCCGCAATCGGCGGCGGGGAAACCGCCGACCTGGCTTTAGTTTTCAACCGCTTGAGCCGGGCGGGGGGGTTGCTGGGCCGCGAGGTCGGCGAACGCTTCTATGAGGTTGGCTCACCGCAAGGGCTGGTGGATTTGCAAGCCCATCTTTCCTCACCTGAGCGGGGCCGCGAAGGGAGCCGGAGCCCAGGATGAACGCCGCCGGACGCCTTCGCTGGCCCGTTGTGGCGGTCGCGGGCTTCGTCGTTTTCATCCATGCCGTTTGGTTGCTGGCCGGCGATGGCGCCGTCAATCATGGCGGCCTCGCCGACGGCGACAGCTATCTGCGTCTGCTCCGCGTAACCCGGCTTGTCGAAACCGGCGATTGGTTCGATTCCGGCTTTCCCCGGATCAACGCCCCGTTTGGGGGCTCGTTGCATTGGACGCGGCCGCTCGATGCGATCCTCATTGCTCTTGCCCTGCCCCTCGCCCCGGCGCTGGGATTCGGCCAGGCGCTCTACTGGGCCGGCGTCGCCGTCAGCCCGCTCATGCATGTCTTGGCGGCAACCCTCATGGTCTGGGCGGTCTTGCCGGTGCTCGGACGGACCGGCGCCTGTGTTGCCGGCGCCCTGACCGCCGCGCAATTCGGCTTCCTCGGCTATGCCACCGCCGGACATGCCGACCATCACATGCTGTTTGCCCCGATAACCGTCCTCGTTTTTGGTTTTATCCTGCGCTTGCCGGCGGCGGGCCGCGGCTTGGCCGCCGGCACGTTTCTCGGCATGGGGCTTTGGGTGGGCACGGAAGCGCTTGTGTTGATGGTTTTTTGTTTGTCGGCGGTCGCCGTGGCGTGGCTGTCGGGCGAGGACGAAGGGGTGGAGCAAAACGTCCATATCTGCGTCGGGCTGGCGGCTTCTCTCGCCCTGGTGCTTCTCATCGAGCGCGGGCCGGCGGGATATTTCGATATCGAGTACGATCGGGTGTCGATCGTCCATCTCGTCCCGGCGGCTTTGCTGTTGGCGTTTTGGTGCGCTGTTCATGCCGCCGGCCGCTTTTGGCGGCAAAGGGGCTTCCTTGTCCGCCTTCTCATCGTATCGGCCGGCGCCGCCGCCGTCGGCGCCGCGGCGAGGCTCCTTTATCCCCTGGCCTTCCTTGGTCCCTGGGCGGTGGTCGATCTCGAGCTGTTGTCGTTTTTCGAGGATTATGTCCTGGAGCATAGATCCTTCGACGATATCCCGCGGTTTCTGATCAATGCCGGCGGCGCCGTCTTCGCCCTGCCTTGGATCCTTTGGCGGACCTGGGAAGAATGGCGGGGGCCGCAACGGTGGGCCTGGGTCATTGTCGCCGCCGCCGGCGTCGTTTACGTGGCCCTCTCCGTCCATATGATCCGCTGGTCCCTTTATGCCGGCCTTTTCCTGGCCATGGCGCTGGCCGATCTCGTCGGCCGCGCCGATGCCGCCATCACCGCGCGCATTCCCGGGCTCTGGCGCGCCCCGGTCAAGGTGGTGGCCATCCTGTTCCTGGTCATCGGCCCGAGCAGCGTCGGCGTCGCCGCAAAGTACGCGGCCCTCGAAGCCCCGGCGAAAGCAAAAATCGCCGGCCCGCGAGCTTGCCGCATGCAAGCGATGGCGCGCTACTTGAACCGGCCAAGATGGGCGGGACAAAGCCGGATAATCCTGGCTTCGGTGAATTTCGGCCCAGAAATCCTCTACAGGACGCGGCACCAGGTGGTTTCGACGATCCATCATCGAAACGCCGCCGGCGTACTCGACGGCGCCAGGATACTGGGCGGCGAGGACGAGGCCGAAAGTCTCTCCTTGGTGCGCCGGCGCGGCATCGATCTCATCTTGCTCTGCCCCAATTCCGGCAACGACGGTTATTTCCTGGCCAACAAGGGCAAGGGCGTTCTTTACCGGCGCCTGCAAGCCGGCGATATGCCCGCCTGGGTGCGTGAAACGGCATTGCCGAAAGACCTGGAGAACGCCTTTCGCCTGTTCGAGGTTGTCAAGGCGCCTGGACCAGGAGGGTAGGCGTGGACGAAACGCCGCCGCCAGGCGCGATCGAGCGGGTGTTGGGCTGGCCCTTGCTGGCGGTTGCCGCCTTTGTCGCTTTCATTCATGGCGCTTGGTGGCTGGCCGCCGATACCGTCGTCGTCAACGGCGAGTTGTTCGATGGCGACAGCTACGCCCACCTGTTGCGCGTCATCCGACTCTTTGAGACGGGCGGCTGGTTCGACAACAGCCTACCCAGGGCCAACGCCCCTTACGGCGGTTCCTTGCACTGGACGCGGTTGTTCGATGCCCTGCTGATCGCCTTGAGCGCGCCCCTTGTCCCGGCGCTGGGGTTCGGCAAGGCGCTTTACTGGGCCGGCGTCGCCGTCGGCCCGATCCTGCATGTCGCCGCCGCCGTCGCCCTGGTCTGGGCGGCCTTGCCGGTCCTCGGCCGGGCCAATGCCCATTTCGCCGGCGTCTTGACCGCCGCCCAATTCGGCATCCTCGGCTACGCCACCGCCGGTCACGCCGACCATCACATGTTGTTCGGCCTACTGACCATCCTGGCGCTGGGTTTTGCCGTTCGCGCGCTGATCGTGTCCACCGGCCATCGGCGCGCCGCCTTCTTCGCCGGCGGGTTCCTGGCCCTGGCGCTCTGGGTGGGGCCGGAGGCGCTGATCTTTCTGGCGCTCTGTCTTTTGGCCGTCGGCGTGGCGTGGCTGTCGGGCGAGCAGGGGGGGGCCGGGAAAAACGTTCATATCACCTTGGGCCTGACGCTGGGTTTGGCTCTGGTGTTGCTCATCGAGCGCGGGCCGGCGGGCTATGTGGATGTCGAATACGACAGGCTGTCGATCGTGCATCTGACCCTGGCGGCCTTGCTGGGGGTGTTCTGGAGCGCCGTCGGCGCCGCCAGCCGGTTTTGGTCCGGGCGCCATGGCGCCTTCCGGCGTTTGTTGGCGGCGCTGGCGGGCGCCGGCGCCATCGCCTGGGCGATGTGGCTCCTTTACCCGAAAGTCCTGCTTGGTCCCTTGGGCCAGTTCGATCCGGCCCTGATCTATATTTTTGACGACATTTCCGAGTTCGGGCCGATCGAGGACGTCCCGCGTCTGCTGCTTTACCTGGGCGGTGGCGTCTTCGCCGCGCCATGGGTCGTCTGGCGGGCGAAAGAGGAATGGAACGGACCGCGTCGATGGCCTTGGCTTTTGATCGCCGGCGGGGTTTTCGTTTATCTGGCGTTTGCCGTCAATTGGGCGCGCGGCTCCCTTTACGCCGGGATTTTCATCGCCGTCGTGGTCGCCGATCTCGTCGGCCGGGCCGAAGAGATCGTTGCCACGCGTTTGGCCGGAACGGCAAGAGTGCTGGCGTTGACGGCGGCCGCCGCCTTCCTTGCCGCCGGTCCTTTGGCGGCCGGCGCCGGCGGATTGTACGCCAAAATGAATTCAGGCGAGGGAAAACGGGCCGGCGGCGGCTCTTGCTTCTTGCAAGCAATGACCAATTACCTCAACGGACCGCCTTGGTCGGGGCGGAGCCGGACCGTCCTGGCTTCGCCGAATTTCGGTCCCGAGATATTGTACAGGACCAATCATAAAGTCATCGGCACGCTCCATCACCGCAACGGCGTCGGCATTCTGGATAGTGTCAGGATCCTTGGCGGCGCCGACGAAGCCGTGGTTTTGCGCCTGGTGCGCCGGCGCGGCATCGAGCTGATCCTGATCTGCCTCAATTCCGGTAGCGGCGGCTATATCCGGGGAAGGGCGGACAAACGCATCCTCTACCGGCGCCTGGAAAGGGGCGAGCCGCCCGCCTGGCTCGAGGAAATCGCCATTCCTCGAGACCTCGGGCAAGCTTTCCGCCTGTTCGAGGTCCTCGCCCCGCCGGCGTCCGGGGAATAGAAGATGGGCGAAACGGCCCCTCGGCGCGAAGAGGGGAAGGCAAGGGGGGCAACCCCGGCTTTGGTGTTTGGCCGCCACGCCGGCATCGCCCTTGCGCTATATCCAGATCACGGCGTTGGAGTTTTTCGGCCTGTGTCCGCATGCCGATTTTTATGGTTCATCCGGGAATTCCGGGAAAGTTCGTCCGTCCTTTATTAAGCCCGCCACTGTCCGAGACGGCGGTAAAGGGCGCTACGCGTCGCTTTGCGACGGCCAACGGCCGCCCTTGACAGCTGTCGCGGACAGTGGCTTGCCGATGGTAGGCCGGCTCGGGAAAGTGGCCTTATCCGGCCTTTCAAGAAAGTCATTCAAGGAGAGCCAATGATTGTTCTTTCGAGAGACAAAAGCGGCCATTCTTCCGAGCCGGCCTACAGGCCAAAAGCCATCCCAGGCGGCGGCGCTCAAGGTTCGCCCTCTTGGAGGCGACCGGCGAAGCCGGCATGACCTTGAGCGCCCCGATTGGGATGGCAGGCTCTACGTATAACGGACGCTTTTCCCGGAATTCCCGGATGAACCATTTTTATGCCGGCGCCGGGCGGAAAAATGGAAATGGTGTGAAAATCCAACTGGAGTCGTCGAACGGATGTCGATTTTCAGCGATTTATCGTACGAACAACTTGCCGCCGTAGGTGCTCTCGCGCTTGAGCAGCAGCGTGGCGCTCGATCCATAAGCTCGGGCCATAAGCTCGGGCCATATCGATCTCCGGGCGGCCGTAGGTCATGCCGAAGGTGAGACCGCCGATGGTTGGGTCGGCTTCCAATACGTTGCCGAACTTACGGAGTAGGGTATCGAAAACGGTGTCGCGGGCTGCCGCGCCTCCTTCCTCTACATAGACATCGACCTCGATGTCGTGGCTGTAGTAGGCGCCGCCCAAGCCGCCCAGCGCCGTGTCGGGATCGCCAGGATTGCCGTCCCGGAGCAAGATCAGGCCGCCGGCGGGGATTTTCTCGGGCACCGCCATGTTGCGTTCGACCTTGGCGTTGGGCAGGGTTTCAAGCAGAGCCAGGACAGCCTGAAGAATCTGCTCGGTTTTGCTGGACATGAATTACGACCGTTTCCGCGGGGCGAGGAATATCCAACCCCTTTCCTTGAATTGTATGGCAAAGTGCTGTACATAACAGATAAGCTCGGTTTTCAACTTCATCGGGACCGATAGCCATGTCGCAATCAGCGCAATGTAAGGAGCGGTTGAGCCTTCGCCTCGACGGTCAGGCAAAGCGCAAGATCGAGCGGGCCGCCGCCTATTCAAATACCTCGATGACCAAGTTCGTCCTCGATAGCGCGCTCAGTCATGCCGATGAGGTTGTCCAACAGCATGAGCGCATCACCCTCTCGGCGGAGGACTGGGATATCTTTTATGACGCCCTCCTCAACCCGCCGGAGCCCAACGAGGCGATGCGCGAGGGCATGAAATGGTACCGGGATCTGCCCCGGTAAATGATCCTCGCCAAAGCGCCTCACATCGAACCGCTTGCCGATCGTCATGATCGGAGCGCATTCCATTGCGGCGAACCGGCGCTGGACGACTATATCCGTCACCGGGCCCGGCAAGACTTGAGGCGCCGGGTGGCGACGGTCTTTGTCGCGGTCGGCGAGCAGAGCCGTGTGATCGCCGGCTATTACACCTTAAGCGCGGCCAGCCTGGATCGCGGCCACCTTCCCGAAATACAGGCGCGAAAGCTACCGCGTTATCCCGTTGCCGCCGCGATCATCGGACGTCTTGGCGTCGATGAGAACTACCAGGGCCGATCTTACGGCAGGTTTATTCTGTTCGATGCGCTGGACCGTACTCTACGGGCAAGCGCAAGCATGGCGGTTCATGCCGTTCTCGTGGACGCCAAGAACGAAGCCGCGAGAGCGTTCGAGAAGAAGTTCGGTTTTCAGGAACTGCCGGGCATCCCGGGGCGGCTGTTTATTCCCCTCGAGATGATCGCTCGCTGACTTTTTTTCGTTACACTCTTTCCAAATACCCGCCGATCAATTCCGGCAGCCGTATTTCCCAACGTTTGATCTCGCGTCTGACATTCAGGCGCTTCTTGAGCCGTACCCGCGGCAACATGATGAACATGACAGAAGTGGCCATGCCCTGTTTCATACGCCCGGTCTTGGTGAAGGCCCCGCTGTTGGCGCGTCGCCCGACCCGTCCACACATGTTGACGCGGACCCCGTCCACCACCAGCAGCGACGGACGCCCGCGGCGGTAAACGAACCGCAACGGCCCGAAGCGATGCTCCGGGAAGTTGGAGGGGTTGATCCGCTTGCCGCCGACCCCGCGCTTGGGGGCTTGCTCGGTCGGAATGGCCAGCCAGAACCCGGACTTGCTTTTGATCACCGCCCCCTCGTCGAAGGCGCGGATGATCCAGGGCGCCTTGGACCAGACCATGGCGGCGGCGTCGTGGCCCTTGTTGGTGTTGTCCCAGTAGACCTTGGCGCCCTGGGCGATGGCGCCGATGGCCTTGGGCAGTTCGAACACGCCTGTGGTCCGTGGTCCGGACCTCGACATTATCGTTCTCCGCCGCGTCGCCGGCGGCGGTGCCGAACAGGCCGCCCCCGCCGCCAGCGACGATCTCGCTCCGCATGTACAGGTTGGAAAGGATCGGCAGCAACAGAAGCTAGCCGGACAGGGCCAGCAATCGGCCGCGAATGGCCTCACCCCCCAACCGATGGCCGGTGGCGGCGGACGGTTTTCCGGGTCCGCCAGCCGCCGGTCGGCCGTTACTTGAAAAGCACCACGCTGATGGCGCCGCCCAGTTCGCCGAGCTTGGCGCCTTCCTTCGTGCCGCCGGTGATGTCCTTCTCGCCCTTCGGCTCGCCGTGGCAGGCCAGGCACGACTCCTTATAGTACTCGGGTAGGATCAGGCGAAAGGCCTGCTTGCCCTTGAAGGTCGTCGTTTTGCTGACGTGCTGGCCCTTCGGGTGCCCCGCCGCCTTGAACTTGCTCTCGATGACGTTGTCTTCCCACTTGTCGGGACTGTTGGCCTGGTTGCGTATGTAGTTCTTGGGCGCCGTCAGCTTGAGGGCGGCGGCGGCGGGGTTGAATTTCTGGGTCACCTGGCGGGCGTAGACGGCCGGTAGGAAACCCTTTAAGCCCTTCCCCTTCTCGTTGATCAGGCCCTGGGCCTCGTTCATCACGTCGGTGATCGCCTGCAGCTCGGCCTTGATCAGCTTGCCATGCGGTGACGCCGGGTCGATGGCGTCGAGGTCGCCGCCGGCCGCCTTCTTGTAGTTCTCCTTGGCTTTCGCCACCACGGCCCCGGCCGACAGACCCTTGTCGCCGATGCAGGGGTTGTTGATGTGCTGCTGGTTCTTCGAAATCACCGCCCGCGAGGCGCGCAAGAGGCTCGCCAGGCTGAGGGCGACCTCTTCGTCGGTTTGAGAGCCCAGGCCGCCGTCCCGCCTCCCGCGAGGACGCCGAGCATGAGGGTGATGGCGGCCAACGCCGCCGGCAGCTTGGACGTGACGCGATAAAGTGATTCTTTTCTTGTCATGCCGATCTCCTGGTCCTTTGGTAAAACCGCCGCCTTCGACGGCCGAACGACATGGCCTGGCCGTCGAAAAGGACAGCTAACGCAAGAAACTTCCGCTGAGCGGATGGTGTCTCCTCCCTAATCCAAACGAGTTTGAAGGATTCGGAGCGCTGGCGTCAAGCTTGCAGATTATCCACCGGTTCGCCATCGGCGCCGAAGCAGGCGGCGAGCAGCGGGCCGCCGAAACCGCGCACGACGCGCCTGTAGTCCATATAAGGGGCGGCCATGTCTCCGAAGTCCCGGACGCCCCACCAGAAGGCGTCTCCCTGTTCGGCGAGAGGCCGGGAGACGGCGATGCCGGCATGGACGAAAAACAGCGTTCCGTCTTCGGTCCGGGCGGCGTGGCGTAGCAAACTCATCAGGCTATTATGTCCGTCCGCGGCGCGCATGGCGTCGCGCAACCCGGCGGTCCATTGCGACAGTTCGATGACGCCCCTCTCGGCGGCGGCCAGGCCCCGGCGATCTGAGACCAACTCCTCCGCCAATCCCCTTGGGTAATTTCTCCGTTGCCGGGATGGCTGACCGAAACCGCGGGGTTCTCGCGGTTTTCTGGCCATGGCTGTTGACCTTTTCGAAACCCAACCGGGGGTGCGAAAGGAACCGGGATCGAACTTGGAGTGGACGGATATCCTGTGACCGGACTGTTACCATCTGTATGTTCCGCATGGACGTGACAGAATCGACTGTTGCTCCGGACCAGATTACGACAACGCCGTCCACCCCGGCGCCGGCAAGGGCTTCCGCCAGCCTGTACCGATCCGTCTTCCGCACCCGGAAATCCGGCTCGCGATTCGCGGACAGCTTGTGAGCTTCGTTGAAAACAACGAGGCCATAGGCCATTAATGGTCTTGGTTTCAAAGTCGATGGCTATGCCTACGAGGCTGACATCGTCAAGGTCATTAACAATTGAAAGGAAGCCCCGGATGGGCAACTTTACTTATCACGGCTTGCAACGCTCGGCAGAGAAAGCGCCGCGGCCGATGGGGATCGTCTTTGGCGCCAACTTGGCGACCTCTTCGAAAGAAGTCTCTCGGAAGCCGAAGGGCGGAGCCAACCCTCAGGATGGCCAGGAACAAGTGGAGGCGGCGGAGTAACTGCCGCCGTAGGCATCGCGGGAACCGGGGCCGCCCAGGAAGGCGGCCTTTTTGATTCCAACTTTCTCAAAATACAGACTAAAATCGGATGGTAGACCCCATAGCTTTCGTATCAATCAATCCTTCTATAGTTATTGGTAATAGAAAATTTCATAAAATTTCACAGATCGTTCAGGATGTTTCAATACTCTTCAAATATCCTTGATCTAGACAACAAATCTTGGTTTTCACGTTGATGAAGGGTGTCAAATTAACCATAAAAACAATAAGGCACAAAGGCCACTCTCAACTTCATATTAGGAAAGTTATCAACATGAAACATATGGTAGAGCACATAGACCCGAAGGTATTCTTCATCGGATACCCAGCCTTCATCATCGCACTCATAATCGCAGGTTATCTTGTTTTAGCTGCAGCCCAATAATAAGCTGAATGTTGCTTCGCAACATCTGGCGAATTTTCGGGCGCAACGCTCGTTGAAGAGATGACCAGAGGCGAGGCGATGGACCTCGGCGACGGCCGAAACGACGTTCGGGTCAGCGGAGAAATCCAAGCCGGGCGGTGCCAATGGTCCTTTGTCAGGCATGGCTAGCGCGTCTTAAATCGCATCGCTGGCCGACGAGTTCTCGATGTCGAGGATGCGCCGCCATGCTAGTACACCCCGGCGGGATTCCTGACCCCATACGACGGGCTTCCGAGTTTCCCGGCTAGGCGCGTGGCGCGCCGTGATGTCAATCCATCACAAGCGCCGCGCAACGCC
>DUZD01000056.1 GCA_013349695.1 Rhodospirillaceae bacterium | reverse complement strand
CGGCGTTGCGCGGCGCTTGTGATGGATTGACATCACGGCGCGCCACGCGCCTAGCCGGGAAACTCGGAAGCCCGTCGTATGGGGTCAGGAATCCCGCCGGGGTGTACTAGGCAGAAGGCAAATGCTTTTTTGCGCTGATGCGCGAAGCGCGAGTTTGAGTAGGTTTTTTCTTGCCACGATTGCGCTTTGGGCGCGGCCGCGGGGGTGTTTTCAAAAGTTTAAGCAAAAGCTCGTCCCTGCGTTGCGCGGCTTCTTTTTCGCCAAACTCGTTTTCCGCGTGATCGCTCATGGTCAAACAAGTTGGCGTTCCCACCAAAATTGGAGTTGCCCCGGTTTCGTGGACACCTGAAGGGTTGGGATGAAAGGAGTCCATATTTTTTTCAAGGCTGGGTTCAAGTCTCTCCATAGCAAGCCAAAGCCGTTCAGCAAGCTTCCAAACAGCCTTGTCCGTACCTTCATTTCTGGCCAGCCTGTCGGCCATGATATCTTCATCATGCGGTATAGTACGTCAACCGGATAATTCCCCCGGTCATTCAACGGCTCCTTCCTGCTGGGGCGCATCGGCCTCCGGCTTTACCTTTCGCGGCGCCGTGCTTACCCGCGGCACCGGTTTGACGTTGAGGTCGATGACCGCCTGGGCGCCCTTGAGGAAGTTCTTGTCATGGGAAAAGACGATGATGGTGCGGCCACGGCCGGCCAGGTCCCTGATCGCCGCGCCGACGGCGGCGACGCCATCGACATCAAGCCCTTCGGTGGGCTCGTCTAGAACGGCCAGCATGCCGTCGCTGGCCAGCGCCCGGGACAAGGCCAGGCGGCGGCGGATGCCGAGCGCCAAATTCCGGCCGTTATTGGTGATCTGGGTTTCGAAGCCTCCCTCGCTTTCGTCGAGAAACCGGCGCAGCCCGGCGGCGTCGATAACCCGGTTGAGGTTCTGGCCGTCGATATCGGGATTGATCATCCTCAGGTTCTCCTCGATGGTGGCGTTAAAAAAGGCCGGCTCCTGGGGCAGATAGATCACCTGACGGCGCCACCATTCAGGAGCGACCTGGCGTAAATCCAGCCCGTCGGCCAAGATCTGTCCGCGGCTGGGTTCGAGCAGGCCGACCATCAGACGCGCCAGGGTCGTCTTGCCGGTGCCGTTGGAGCCGGCGACGACGAGAACGGAGCCGGGCGGCAAAGTCAGCGACAGCGTCTCGAACAAGGGCGCGCTGCCGCCGGGAAAAGCGAATGCCACGTCCCGCATCTCCAGCCCGCCCTGGTATTCGCTCTTCGCCGAGCCGGTTTCGGCCTCCAACGGCAACTTGGCGAATTCCCGCAGCAGCTCCAGGGACTGCCGGGCCTTGACGAAGGCTTCGCCGAGAGCCGCGAAACGGGAGATCGGCTGCAAGGCCCGGGCGGCGAGGATATTGGCGCCGATCATGGCCCCGACGTCCATCTCTCCGGAGACGACCAGGAGGGCGCCGACGGCGACCACGGTGATGCTCATCATCGCGGTGACGCTTTGGGTGAACGTCTGCACCCACCCCTGTTTAGCGGCGATGCGTTGCCGCAGTCCCTGTATCCATCGCGTTTGCGTTTCCCAGGCCTGCCTAAGGAACCCGGCGGCGTTGAAGGCGCGCACCGTGTCCAACTCGCTGACGGCGGTGCCGATCAGGGCGCCGCCGGTGTTGGTGGCGGTGACCAGATCCTGCATCTTTCCCCGCAACATGGCCGCATTGAGGGTGCCGGCCGCGAACACCACGGCAATGAACAAAAAGGCGACGCCGGCGAGGATAGGATGGAGGAGATACAGAACGAACACGAACAGAAAGGAAAAGGGCAGGTCGAGAACGGTACAGATGTTGTTCGGCCCATAGGCAGTCTCGATGGCCGTCGCGCCGGCGACGATTTCGCGGCGCTGGCCCGGTGGAATGCGCTCCACGGCAACGGCCTTGGCCTGGACGAGAACCGCGAAACCGGCTATCGCCGCCTGCTTGTCGGAGCCGGCGCTCAAGCCCCTGGCCAGCCGCAGCCGCACTTGCCGGAAGCCGTATTCGAGGATGACGGCGATGACGGCGCCGATGGTCAGGGTCGCCAGGGTGGCATCCACCCCGTGGGCGATGTAGCGGTTCAAAACCTGGATGACGAACAAAGGCGTCGCCAAGGCAAGCATGTTGGCAAACAGCGAGGCGGCGACCAACTCGGCGGAGAGGCCGGGCCTCGTCTTGAAGCGGCGCAACAGTTCGAGCATCGGCGGCGATTCCATTCCAGAGCTTGGCGGACCGTGTCAAGATCGGCCGGCGAAAGCATATCACAGGCGCGGCGCCGGGACTCAACCGGAATGAATGGTGATAGAGCGGATCGTGATCGATCGAACCCCCTTCGGGGTTTCGATCAACCGCCGCCCTCGGCCCGCTTCACGGCCCGGCTGACCGTGCTGTAATGGACTCCGAAATGGCCGGCGATGGCGGCCAGAGTGTACGCGCCGGAGGCGTAGGCCCGGGCCATGGCCTCGCCGCGATGCCTCGCCCCGGCTTGGTATTCGGCGAGAGACCGGGCCGCCGTGGGTCGTTGCGCAAGGAGTATCTTTCGCAAAGCTCCGTTGCCGGCGAGGCCATACCGGAATTCGCGAACAAAGTCCTCGCCGCCCAACAAGACTTGATGGCGCAGGCCGTCCCATGGACCGGCGGCCATTTTCCCCTCTTCGACGAACTTGGCGTATTTTTTTTGGACGACTTTCCGTTGCCGGCCGAATTGCCCCAGAATCCAGCCGGTGGTCAGCCAGCCCGGAGAGACGGCACGGCCCGCCGTTGCCGGAAAGCTGCTCCATGGCCAGTCGCCCGCCCGGCGCGCCAACCCGGCACGTACCGGGTTGAGGACCACGTAACGGGCGAGTTCAAGAAGGTAGGCTTCCTTCTCCACCAGGATGGCCTTATAGCGCCCCTGGAAAACATGGCCGGCCAGCCCGCGGCGGCGGTTGAAGCGTTGGGTGTAGACGCCGTTCAGGTGGCGCATGCCGCGCGACAGGTTGGCTTGCGGCGTCTCGACAAGTAAATGGTAGTGGTTGCTCATCAGGCAATAGGCATGGCACAGCCAACCGCAACGCTCCACCGAGCGCTCCAGGACGGAGAGGAAATCCCACCGGTCCGCGTCGCCGACAAAGATGGCGGCGGAGGCGTTGCCCCGCGCCGTGATGTGATACAGCGCCCCGGCAAACTCGATACGCGGGGGACGAGCCATGGGAATAGCATAAACGGCAAAATGCCCTAATGCAAGTCATGACCCCGGATGTGGGATCAGGCGGCGAAGGTGATGTCGGTGGCGGCGACGGTGGCGTCCAAGTCGGCGACGAGCACGCCGGTGCCGGCACCGTTGGCGTCGGCGTCGTAGTAGAGGTCGTTGCCGGTGCTGTCGAAGACAAAGACGGCCGTTCCCGTCGACGACGTCAGTCCGCCGCCGGATTGAAAACCGCCGGCGTCCAAGGCGCCGTCGGTATTGGAATCGCCACCGAAGTTGGCGCGCGAGAACAAGAAGTTGTCCGTTGCCGAGACGAAACTGTTGATGGTGTCGGCCAACTCGTTGGTGGCCGTGTATTGGAAGGTATCGTTTCCGGCGCCTCCGGCCATGGTGTCGTTGCCCTGGCCGCCGATGATGGTGTCGTTGCCGGCGCTGCCGGTGATGTTGTCGTTGCCGGTGCCGCCGGTGATGCTGGCGATGCCGGTCAGGGTATTACTGGCGAAGCTGATGGTGACGCCGCCGTCGGCGAGTTGGATGAGATCGTCGCCGCTGCCGACAGCGCCGTCGAGGCTGCGGATTTCGGCGCCGGCGAGGTTGGTGTTGGAGTTCACCGTCAGCGTCGCCACGGAGTCGTTGCCGGTATCGAGGAGGATGGCGTCGGTGCTCTCGAAACCGGTGCCGAGCGTCACGTTGCTCAAGTCCATCCCGTCGTCGCTTTCGAGGTGGGAATGGAAGGTGCCGGTTTTGATAGTCACCGTGCCCAGGTTGGTGGCGCTGCTGATGGTCAGCACCGTAATCGCGGCATCGTTGCTGTCGTTGTCGAGCTGGATCGTCTCGATGCCGGACAGGGCAGCGCCGCTGAAGTCAACCCCGGCGGCATAGGTCAGGGTGTCGTTGCCGGTGCCGCCGGTGATGGTCTCGGTGTTGGTGACGGTCAGCGTGTTGGCGCCATTGGCCAGAGTCAGGCTGTCGGTGCCGCCGGCCAGGTCGATGCTGCCGGAGGCCTGCGCCGCGCCCAAGGTGACGGCGTCGTTGCCGGTGCCGCTGCCGTTGATGGTCTCGACGTTGGCCACCGACATGGCGCCGCCGCCGGACAACAGGGTCAGGCTGTCGCTGGCGCCGCGACCGTCGACGGAGTCGACGGCCAGGCCCAGGATAATGCCGCTGCTGGTATGGGTGTTGAGGTCGATGGCGTCAACGTTGGCGACGCCGCTGGTGTCGCCGATGAGCTGCACGGTTTCAAAGCCGGTGATGGCGTTGGTAACAAAGACGTTGCTGTCGTAGCCGATCCGCAGGATATCGTTGCTGCCGCCGGCGTCGCTCAGGGTGGTGATCGCCGTCGCGCCGGACTTGGAGAGCAGGGTGACGATGTCGTTGCCCGAGTCGCCGTCGATGACGGCATAACCGCCGCCGTTGACGTTGAGCAGGTCGTCGCCGGCGGAACCGGTGAAAGCGCCGACGTCCCACAGCATGTTGAACATGGTGTTGCTGCCGTCCTTGTTGGTGACGAAGGCGTCGCCGCCCGGGTGATCAGAAGAATCGGCGGCGTTGCCGTTGAGGGAAGCCTTGATGCCGTTGGCGCCGGAAAACATGGTCGAATAGGAAAACGTGTTGACGTGGGTGTCGGGGATGAAGTTGCCGTTGCCATCGGCGCCGCCGCTATCGACGTTGTCGGTGTTGGTGATGCCGCCGATGAAAAGCCCGTCGGTCTCCAACTTGATGTTGATGGTGTCGCCGCCGCCCTTGCCGAAGACGATGACGCCATCCATCGGGTCGTTGCCGCTGGGAGTGACGACATTGATGGTGTCGGCGCCGCTGCCGCCGACGAAGACATAGCCGATCTCGTTCGCCAAGAGGGTGGGCATGACGATGATGTCGCCGGCGTCGCTCGTCTGAGCCCCCTCGTCCGACGTATCGGTGCCGCTCTGGGAGGAATAACCGGAATCGAGGATCGTCGAACTGACGTCGGCGAACAGGTACTGGATGACGCCGGTGAAACTGACGGTCGAGGTGGTGGTGGACGTTTCGTTGATGGCGTCGTTGCCGCCGAGGGTGGCCCAGATATCGAAGTTGCCGTCGAGGCTGGTGGCGCCCATCGTCAACTTGAGCTTGACGTCGTCGAGGCTGTCGAAGGCGATCTGGTTCTGAACTCCCGGTTCCGTCGAGCCCGTCACCGTGTCGTTGCCGCCGACGCCGGAGGGATAGGTGAAATAGAAATTGGTGTTGACGGCATCGCCCGTGAGGGCTTGGTTGGCGCTGGTTCCCTCCTGGATATCGGCGAACGTCGTTGTCGGCGGCGGCGGTGGCGGGTCGTCGCTGGGGTCGAAGGGATCGGGTCCGAAGGGATTGGGGCCGAAGGGATCGGGACCGAAGGGATCGGGGCCGAAGTTGTTGAAGTTGTCAAAGTCGCCGAAATCGGGGCCGAAATCGGGGCCGAAATCAGGGCCGAAATCGGGGCCGAAATCAGGGCCGGGACCGGGGCCGAAATCAGGGCCGGGACCGGGGCCGGGACCGGGGCCGAAGGGACCGGGACCATGATCAACCGGCGCCGGGCCGGCATCACCGATTTCACCCCCGTCTTCCGGTGGCTCTTCGCCGCCGTCGCCGACTTCACCCCCGTCTTCCGCGAGTTCTTCCTCGTCCTCTTCCTCTTCCTCGCCCTCGCCTTCTTCCTCGTCCTCACCCTCACCATCGCCCGCCGGGCCTTCGCCGGCGGGCCCGGCGGCCGGAGACGGCGGCAGGATGCTCAAGACGGCCGAACCGAAACTCTGCTGGATCTGCGCCTGCGAGAAAACCACCACCGGCGGCGGCGGCGCGAAGGAACTGGTCATCTGCACCGTCGCTCCGATCGAGTTGAGGACAACGGGCGGGGCGTTGGAATTGTGGGCCGCGATGGTCACTTCGCCGACCGTCTGCACGCCTTGCGCATTGGTTTCCGGCAGCATGGTGAAGGTATTCTCGGAGCCCTCCTCCGCCGCCTTGCCGACGAGCTTGGTGCCGCGAATGCCGATGGCGGCGACCGGCGTCGTCACCGTCATCCCCTCGGGAGCGGTCTTGGCGATCTGGCCGCTGACGAAGGAGAACACGCCCCGCACCATATTGGCATGGAAAACGCCCGTTTCGGTGCCGGGATCGTAGATCATCTCGTCCAGCACCACCTGCCCCTCGGCGCCCAGCGAGAAGGTCGTGTCGTCGAGGAAAATGACGCCGATGGCCGCCCCCGGACCGGTCTCGATGGTATCGCCCTGGAACAGCGGGTCGCCCTCGGTCAGGGCCAGCCGGGTGCCGTCGGGGCGCACCACCTCGACGCTGCCATCAGTGGCCTCGACGCTGCCGATGGCCTCGGCCGCCGCCTGCGCAAGATCGACCGCCGGCAAGCCGGATTCGCCGGCAACCGCCGGGTCGGACCCGGAAACGGAGTCGATGACTTGGCCGTCGCCGTCGCCGCCAACGTGACCGTGTTTTTCAGCTCCATGGGGCATGTTCTTCTCCAAGACCAAGACTCCTCTCGCGCCCGCCGGAGCGGGTGCGCGTGGATTCCTCTCCTTCCCTCTTTGAATGAATTTTCCCCGGTTTACCGGAGAATTTTTGCTTTTTCGGTACGGAATCTATGCGTTAAAAATTAATAATAACAAAATTCCATGTGGGTTTATGTGATGCCCGTCACAATTATACACTTTTTGCGGCCGGCGAACAACACGGCCGGCGAATTCGCGCAGGGCAAAATACTGAATCGTTAACAAGCGAGTAATTTTTTGGCTCCTCGACTCCACCGAGGAACCCATATTAATTCCGCAAAAGGACGACCGAACCGTCGAAGTCGAAGGTAAAGTCCATTTCCCGCAGCCCTTTATCGGCCATCGCTTGGCGCAGGTTCATCCGGTCGCGAGTGTAAAACAACATGAAGCCGCCGCCGCCGGCGCCGACGAGCTTGCCGCCGAGAGCGCCGTGCCGGCGGGCGTAATCGTAAAGATCGTCGATCCCAGTGGATGAGATGGCCACCGAGCGGACCCTCTTGCGTAGCCAGTGCTCGTGCATCAGTTCGGCGAAACCCAGCGTATCGCCGTTCTCAAGCACCTTCTTGATCCTGAACCCGAGCTCCTTGATGAAATGGAGGTTGTCGATCATCTCGCGGTCGCCTTTTTCGGATCTTGTTTTTTGATCCGTCAGAACCGCCGCCGCCTCGCGGCTGTAGCCGGTGAAGAACATCATCAGGTTTTCATGAAGGTCGCGCACCGTCGCCTCGTCGACCTCCAGCGGCGTCACCGAGACGCCGCCTTCCGGATGGTAATCCTGACACATCAGCCCGCCATGGGCGGCGATATACTGATCTTGCTTGCCGCAAGGCTCGCCAAGAACGTTCATCTCGATATGGCAAGCCGTCCGGGCCAGGTCCCTGGTCTCGATCCGCCGGCGCTGATAAGCGTTGAGCGCATGAAGAAGTCCGACGGTGAAACTGCCCGAGGAACCGAGCCCGGTTCCCGCCGGCACGTCGGCGATGCTGACGATTTCGATGTCGGGACCGACATCCAAGTGGCGCAACACCTCGCGGATCAGGCCGTGCTCGATGTCGCCCAGGACCTCGACATGCTCGGTCTTCGAGTATTTCAGGAAATAGCCCGGCCGGAACGTCTTGTTGGCGGTAATGTAAATGTACTTGCCGATCGCCGCCGAGATCACGAAACCGCCGAATTCTTCATAATAGGACGGCAGGTCGGTGCCGCCGCCGCCGATGGAAATCCTGAGCGGGGTTCGGGTGATGATCATGGCGCCTCGAACAAGTTTGAAAGTCCGTCGTCTTCAATATCCATGGCAATGCCTTCGGCGTAACCGCGATCGATGAGCACCGTTCGGCGGCGAGTCCGAAGCGCCGGCGGGCTCCGGAGGAGTTCCTCCTATCCTAGCATAAGCCGCGCCAATCACGCATAATCGTCCAATGGTTGATGGTGCTTCATACGATGCCCTGGATAAGGCCGTATCGGATATAGCCGAGGACGGCCTCGCCAAGTATCTAATGGACGCCGATCTGTCGCGGGCGGCGGTCGATTACTTGCACGAGTTTGGCATTCCCAAGCTGGCGGGCAAGCTCCTCGTCAGGGGAATCGCGCAACTTGTGGAATGGTCGGCCAAGAGCGCCGGTTCCAAAGTATACGGGATCGTCAAGGCGCGCCTTCGCCGACTGCCGTACTACGATAAACTGGAAAAAGGGATCGACAGGCTCACGGCCTACCTGAAAGGCGAGATCAAGAACGCCGCCGGAAAGACCCGTCCGCGCCACGATCAGGACTTCGCCAAGTCATTGACCGAATCCTTTCAGGACTCCCTGGAAGGCGTTGCAACCGTGGCGGACCTGCAAGATGTCGCCACCCAGCTTATCGACCGGCTGGCTCCCCAGCCGAAGCTGTTCCTGAACCTGTTCGACGCCGAAGGCGAGGAAGGCTTTAACCGCTTCTACTACGGTTCCCGGAAAATCGCCTTCGTCGGGCGCGAGGACGAGATGGCGCGGCTGGACGGGTTCCTCGACCACGACTCCCCGTTCCGTTGGTGGTTGATCCACGGCCCCGCCGGTTTCGGCAAGAGCCGGCTGGCGCTTGAGCTTTGCCTGAGGCGAGGTGGCTCCTGGCGGGTGGGGTTCCTGCCTTACGAACATACGGCCCGAGACGTGGACCGCTGGATTCCGGACGAGCCGATCCTGTTGGTGGCTGACTACGCCTCGGGCCAGGAGCGCGCCAAGGAACTGGGGCGCACCATCAGGGACCTGAGCAGGAGGTCCGGCGAATTTCCCTTTCCGGTCCGCTTGTTGCTCCTGGAGCGGGATGCCGGCGACTGGTGGCTTGACAGGCTGCGCGAATCCGGCGGCGACCGGCTTGAAACCGACAGGAACCGCCATGAAGAACCCATGCCCCTGGGCGGCCTTTCCGACGACGGGTTGCGCCGCGTCATGCAAGCCTTCGGCCTGGCGGAGGCCCGGACGGCGGACCTGCTGCCGGAGCTACGCGAAATGGACCCCGAGGGCCGTCCCCTGTTCGCGGCCCTGATGGCCGACGCGGTGGCCGGCGGCCGGCCCCAGTCCCAGCTCTGGCGAGCCAAGGAAGAACTGATCGGTGACGTGTTGGACCGGGAAGAGGAGAGATTCTGGAAGCCGGCGGGGATTACAAACGCCGATAAGAATCTTCTGGCCCTGGCGATGCTCTGCGGCGGCGTCGGGCTTACGGATTTGAACGATCTTCCAGAAGGCCGCGGCCTTCTCGGCGGCCATAACGCCAGCCGCTACCGCGTCATGTCGGGCCGTGACGCCTCTGAACGCCTGGCGCCTCTGGAGCCGGACATCCTGGGGGAATGGTTTGTCCTCCATCACCTGCAACCCGGCGACGTTCTGGACGAACGGCTGGAGGACATGCGTAACCTTGCATGGCGGATGGCACCCTACGGCATGGCCGTGTTCCTGGATCGCGCCTCGCGGGATTTTCCCCGCCATGACGCCTTCCAAACCATCGCAACGGCCCCGGCCGAAGGAAACTTGGCGGCCGTCCTCTGGGCTCTGGTGGCGGTGAACCTCATCGGACGCCTCGCGGCGTCGGACCCCGATGCGGCGGTGCGCTGGTACGGCGACATTCAAACCCTTGCCGCCAATCATCCCAAAGAGCCGGCGCTACGCGAGCAACAGGCCAAGGCCGCCAACAACCTCATTGCAGACCTCGCGGCGTCGGACTCCGATGCGGCGGCGCGCTGGTACGGCGACATCCAAACCCTTGCCGCCAACCATCCCAAGGAAGAGGCGTTGCGCGAGACACAGGCCATGGCCGCGTTTAACCTCTTCTTGGCCTGTGCGGAATCCGGGGATAAGGCCGGTGAAAAGCAAATGGTGGAGGACATTCGTCGGCTCGCCACGGAAAATCCCGGCCTTTCCGTCTGCCAGGAGGTGGCCGGGCGCCTTTCGTCCATTCTCAAGTCGGGGGAGGAGAAATAAACGGCCGGGGCACCGGGTGGCTTAAGGCCCATTCCAGTAACAGGCCGCCATCGCGAAGCGCCTCCCAGCTCTCCAGTCTCACCTCCTTGCCAGGCCGTGCTCGATGTCGCCGCCGCCGTGGGGACAAACGGAGCCCCTCAAGGCTAGCGTAAGCCGCGCCAATCATGCATAATCGTTCAATGATCGATGATGGCTCATACGATGCCCTGGATAAGGTCGCATCGGATATAATCAAGGACGGCCTCGCCAAGTATCTAATCGACGCCGATCTGTCGCGGCTGGCGCTGAACCTCATCGGACGCCTGGCGGCGTCGGACCCCGATGCGGCGGCGCGCTGGTACGGCGACATTCAAACCCTTGCCGCCAAACATCCCAAAGAGCCGGCGCTACGCGAGCAACAGGCCAAGGCCGCGTTCAGCCTCATCTACCACCTCGCGGCGGCGGACCCCATTGCGGCGGCGCGCCGGTACAGCGACATCCAAACCCTTGCCGACAATCATCCCAAAGAGCCGGCGCTGCGCGAGCTACAGGCCGTGGCCACCACCACCCTCATCGGACGCCTCGCGGCGTCGGACCCCGTTGCGGCGGCACGCTTGTACGGCGACATCCAAACCCTTGCCGCCAACCATCCCAATGAGGAGGTGCCGCGCCAGCAACAGGCCAAGGCCGCGTTCAACCTCGTCGGACGCCTGGCGGCGTCGGACCCCGACGCGGCGGCGCGCTGGTACGGCGACATCCAAACCCTTGCCGCCAATCATCCCAAGGAGGAGGAGGCGCGCGAGCTACAGGCCATGGCCGCCACCAACCTCATCGGACACCTCGCGGCGCCGGACCCCGATGCGGCGGCGAGCTGGTACGGCGACATCCAAACCCTTGCCGCCAACCATCCCAAGGAGAAGACGCTGCGCGAGTCGCAGGCCAAGGCCGCGTTCAACCTCATCGGACGCCTCGCGACGTCGGACCCCGACGCGGCGGCGCGCTGGTACGGCGACATCAAAACCCTTGCCGCCAAATATCCCAAGGAGGCGGCGTTGCGCGACCCACAGTCGAGGGCCGCCGCCAACCTCATCGGACGCCTGGCGTCGTCGGACCCCGATGCGGCGGCGCGCTGGTACGGCGATATCAAAACCCTTGCCGCCAAACATCCCAAGGAGGTGGCGTTGCGCGAGCGACAGGCCGAGGCCGCGTTCAACCTCATTGCGGACTTCGCGGCGGCGGACCCCGACGCGGCGGTGCGCTGGTACGGCGACATCAAAACCCTTGCCGCCAAATATCCCAAGGAGGAGGCGCGGCGCGAGCAACAGGCCAAGGCCGCGCTCAACCTCATCGGACGCCTCGAGGCGTCGGACCCCGATGCGGATGCGCGCTGGTACGGCGACATCAAAACCCTTGCCGCCAAATACCCCAAGGAGGAGACGCTGAGCGAATTGCAGACCATGGCCGCCACCAACCTCCTCGTGGCCTATGCGGAATCAGCGGATAAGGCCGGGGTAAAGCAAATGGAGGCGGACATTCGCCGGATCGCCGAGGAAAATCCCGGCATTCCCATCTGCCAGGAGGCAGCCGGACAGCTTGCGGTCATTCCCGAGTGGGAAGAGGAGACATAAACGGCCGGAACGTCTTGTTGGCGGTAATGTAAATGTACTTGCCGATCGCCGCCGTCACCCGCCCGGCGGCGGGGTCCGAGGCGCCGGCGCACCCCGGAGGCCCCTCTGGCCTAGGCTAGCGTATGCCGCGCCAATCATGCATAATCGTTCAATGGCTGATGATGGTTCATACGATGCCCTGGATAAGGCCGTATCGGATATAGCCGAGGACGGCCTCGCCAAGTATCTAATGGACGCCGATCTGCCGCGGGGGGCGGTCCATTACTTGCATGACGAGTTGGGCATTCCCAAGCCGGCGGGCAGGCTCCTTGTCAGGGGAATCGCGCAACTGGCGGAGTTGTCAACCAAGGGCGCCGGTTCCCATGCGGACGGCATCGTCAAGGCGCGCCTTCGCCGACTGCCGCATTTCGATCAACTGGAAAAAGGACTCGACGGGCTCACGGCCTACCTGAAGGGCGAACTCAGGATAGCCGCCGGAAAAACCCGTCCGCGCCACGACCAGGACTTCGCCGGGTTATTGACCGAATCCCTTCGGGACTCCCTGGAAGGCGTCGCGGCCGCGGCGAACTTGCGGGATGCCGCCGCCCAGCTTATCGCCGAGTCAACTCCCCAGCCGAAGCTGTTCCTGAACCTGTTCGACGCCGGGAGCCAGGAAGATTTGAACCGCTTCCACTACAGCACCCGGAAAACCCCCTTCGTGGGGCGCGAGAACGAGATGGCGCGGCTGGACGGGTTCCTCGACCACGACTCCCCGTTCCGTTGGTGGTTGATCCACGGCCCCGCCGGTT